>NZ_PTRV01000090.1:0-348 GCF_002965285.1 Escherichia sp. MOD1-EC5990
TGACAGCGACATCCAGCCCGTCAGGTCCCGTTCACGCCGCCACACCCGTTTTGCCACCCTGCGGCCCAGCGGGTCGTAAAGATAACGGCTTTCGACCAGCGGCTCTGCATATTGTGTCCGCGTGTAGTGCACCAGCCGGTGCCGGCTGTCGTAATGGTACCGGTGAGTCCGCTCATCATCCGTGCGGATAACCCCTTCCGGGATGAGGTCGGTTTTCTCCGTCAGCCTGCCGTGACGGTCATACCGGTAAAGATAGTGCGCGTCGCGGGCGATACGGTTATCCGGCCACATGCTGAGGGTGCTGTCCGGGTGCAGCTCCGGGTCGGGCAGGCGGTTACCTGCCGGGTC
>NZ_PTRV01000091.1:0-346 GCF_002965285.1 Escherichia sp. MOD1-EC5990
AGCACATTACCGAACGCATCCGTCACCCTCACCCGCAGCGTGTTCGCCATTGCGCCGTCAGCCACGGCGTTATCCTGTGTCACCTCCAGACTCGCAATCTGCGCCGTCCTGACATCGGCGATAAACGTGACGTTCCGGCTCTGGTTGCTGCTGTTAATGCTGGCAGTGACCGCACTGATTCCGGCGGCCTGGCTGGTGACAGAGATCTCCGCCGTGCCGTCCGGCTGTGTGGTGACCGTCGGAGTGACCGTTGCGCTGTTGTCTGCCGTCACGCTGACCGTCTGCCCGGCAAGCACATTACCGAACGCATCCGTCACCCTCACCCGCAGCGTGTTCGCCATTGCGC
>NZ_PTRV01000092.1:0-330 GCF_002965285.1 Escherichia sp. MOD1-EC5990
CCAGCGTCAACAACAGCAGCCAGAGCCGGAACGTGACGTTTATTGCGGATGTCAGCACGGCGCAGATCGCGGATCTGGTCGTTAGCCAGGATAACGCGGTGGCAGACGGCGCGACGGCGAATACGCTGCGGGTGAAGGTCACCGATGCGTTCGGGAATGCACTTGCCGGGCAGACGGTCAGCGTGTTGGCAGGCAACGGCGCAACGACTGCTCCGACGGTCACCACGCAGCCGGATGGCACGGTGGAGATCAGTGTCACCAGCCAGACCGCCGGAACCAGTGTGATCACCGCCAGCGTCAACAACAGCAGCCAGAGCCGGAACGTGACGT
>NZ_PTRV01000093.1:0-320 GCF_002965285.1 Escherichia sp. MOD1-EC5990
AACACCAGGTGCCGTACGCTGTACAGTTTATCATCCCGGTATTCCCGCATTTCCGCAATACTGTCGCCGTCCCACAGATATGTGATGCGGAGGGCTTTTTGGTTGCAGCGTTTCTCTGTCCGTCTGCCGCTGCCGTCATAGCGGTATTCCCACTGCTCACCCTGTGCGCTGACGTACCCCGTCAGCTGGTCCCGGCTGTCCCACCGGAACCGCTCTGTTTCCGGGCGGTAGCCGTCACGGTGTCTGGTGCGGCTGACCATCCGGCCTGCGGCGTCATAGTCATACTGCGTGTTTCCGGCCTGTTTCAGCCGGTGGCCTCC
>NZ_PTRV01000094.1:0-320 GCF_002965285.1 Escherichia sp. MOD1-EC5990
TGCTGAACGTCAGCGAAAAACGAAACCGCTGTTGAAATCCCTGGAAAGCTGGTTGCGTGAAAAGATGAAGACCCTGTCGCGACACTCAGAGTTGGCGAAGGCGTTCGCGTACGCACTTAACCAGTGGCCGGCACTGACGTACTATGCGAACGATGGCTGGGTGGAAATCGACAACAACATCGCTGAAAATGCCCTGCGGGCGGTCAGTCTGGGTCGTAAAAACTTCCTGTTCTTCGGCTCTGACCATGGTGGTGAGCGGGGAGCGCTACTGTACAGCCTGATCGGGACGTGCAAACTGAATGACGTGGATCCAGAAAGCT
>NZ_PTRV01000095.1:0-318 GCF_002965285.1 Escherichia sp. MOD1-EC5990
AGACCCCACACTACCATCGGCGCTACGGCGTTTCACTTCTGAGTTCGGCATGGGGTCAGGTGGGACCACCGCGCTACGGCCGCCAGGCAAATTCCTGTGCTCTGTCCTGTGTCTTTTGTGCTGATACTGCGTTGGCTGCATTCGCGAAAATCAGTCACATACTTCAGTATGCTCCTTCCTTCGCTTCATTTGCCGCCTTGTCTCAGCGCAAAATCCTTCGGACTCTGGATCCAAGCTGAAATTCTCTCAATCCGCCAAAACACCTTCGGCGTTGTAAGGTTAAGCCTCACGGTTCATTAGTACCGGTTAGCTCAACGC
>NZ_PTRV01000096.1:0-314 GCF_002965285.1 Escherichia sp. MOD1-EC5990
TCCTCATTACCTGAAGCTGTTTTTTATTGCTTATACATGATCAAATACTCCTTACATAATTAAGGAGAACAAAATGGTACTTAAAAAATTGATGGAACATATTTCTATTATCCCCGATTACAGACAAACCTGGAAAGTGGAACATAAATTATCGGATATTCTACTGTTGACTATTTGCGCCGTTATTTCGGGTGCAGAAGGTTGGGAAGATATAGAGGATTTTGGGGAAACACATCTCGATTTTTTGAAGCAATATGGTGATTTTGAAAATGGTATTCCTGTTCACGATACCATTGCCAGAGTTGTATCCTGTA
>NZ_PTRV01000097.1:0-311 GCF_002965285.1 Escherichia sp. MOD1-EC5990
GTGGCGTCCCCTAGGGGATTCGAACCCCTGTTACCGCCGTGAAAGGGCGGTGTCCTGGGCCTCTAGACGAAGGGGACACGAAAATTGCTTATCACGCGCTGCGTGATATTTTCGTGTAGGGTGAGCTTTCATTAATAGAAAGCGAACGGCCTTATTCTCTTCAGCCTCACTCCCAACGCGTAAACGCCTTGCTATTCACTTTTCATCAGACAATCTGTGTGAGCACTGCAAAGAACAGTTCTTTAAGGTAAGGAGGTGATCCAACCGCAGGTTCCCCTACGGTTACCTTGTTACGACTTCACCCCAGTCAT
>NZ_PTRV01000098.1:0-299 GCF_002965285.1 Escherichia sp. MOD1-EC5990
TGGTGGGTCGTGCAGGATTCGAACCTGCGACCAATTGATTAAAAGTCAACTGCTCTACCAACTGAGCTAACGACCCATACGGGTGTTACCTGAATGATTTCTACTCGGGACCAATCTTTAATATTGGTGGATCGTGCAGGATGACTCGCTTCGCTCGCCCTACGGGCCGTTGCTGGCGCAACGTTATCCTTCACGCTTAACATCTGAGTTTGATGTTAAAACTGGTGGGTCGTGCAGGATTCGAACCTGCGACCAATTGATTAAAAGTCAACTGCTCTACCAACTGAGCTAACGACCCG
>NZ_PTRV01000009.1:0-206078 GCF_002965285.1 Escherichia sp. MOD1-EC5990
GAAGTGAAACGCCGTAGCGCCGATGGTAGTGTGGGGTCTCCCCATGCGAGAGTAGGGAACTGCCAGGCATCAAATTAGAAAAACCCCGGTCCATAAGGCCGGGGTTTTTTGCATATCAATTATTTGCATGATGAAGGGAATCTCATGTCAGTTCTGTATATCCAAATTCGTCGTAATCAAATTACTGTTCGCGATCTTGAAAGCAAACGTGAAGTGTCAGGAGAGGCTGCCTTCAGTAACCAGCGCCTGTTAATCGCCAATTTCTTTGTTGCAGAAAAAGTTCTGCAAGATCTTGTTTTGCAACTCCACCCACGTTCACCCTGGTACTCTTTTTTGCCAGCAAAACGTATGGATATTGTTGTGAGCGCGCTGGAAATGAATGAGGGCGGTTTGTCACAGGTTGAGGAACGCATTCTTCATGAAGTGGTCGCTGGTGCAACGTTAATGAAATATCGCCATTTCCACATCCATGCGCAATCAGTGGTGCTCAGTGATAGTGCGGTCATGGCAATGCTTAAGCAGAAATAATCATGTCACCATTGGTGGGTACGAAACCTGAAGTTCAGCTCACCGGGATGAGAAAAAAATTGCCTACGCCTCCACATACGCCAGATTCAGCAGCGGATACGGTCTCCCCAGATCGTCAACTGCCGAGCGTCCCGTAACCTTAAACCCCATCGTTTTATAGAACCCCACCGCCTGCGTATTTTGCTCATTAACGTTGGTTGTCAGTTCCGGTGCCATCGAGAGCGCATGTTCCACCAGCATCCGACCCACGCCGCAGCCGCGCACATCAGGATCGATAAACAGCGCATCCATATCCTGCCCACTTAACAACATAAACCCAACCGGCCGATCCCGCTCATTAACCGCGACCCACAACGGCGCTTCCGGCAGGAAGGAACGCACCAGCTCTTCCAGCTCGGCCCGATACTCTGCTGATAAAAAATCGTGAGTGGCATCGACAGAACGGCACCAAATCGCAACCAGTTCTTCCCCTTCCTCATGCCGTGAGCGGCGAATACTAATAACCATTTTCTCTCCTTTTCGTCATTCTTATATTCTAACGTAGCCTTTTCCTTGAAACTTTCTCACCTTCAACATGCAGGCTCGACATTGGCAAATTTTCTGGTTATCTTCAGCTATCTGGATGTCTAAACGTATAAGCGTATGTAGTGAGGTAATCAGGTTATGCCGATTCGTGTGCCGGACGAGCTACCCGCCGTCAATTTCTTGCGTGAAGAAAACGTCTTTGTGATGACAACTTCTCGCGCGTCTGGTCAGGAAATTCGTCCGCTAAAGGTGCTTATCCTTAACCTGATGCCGAAGAAGATCGAAACTGAAAATCAGTTTCTGCGCCTGCTTTCAAACTCACCTTTGCAGGTCGATATTCAGCTGTTGCGCATCGATTCCCGTGAATCGCGCAACACGCCCGCAGAGCATCTGAATAACTTCTACTGTAACTTTGAAGATATTCAGGAACAAAACTTTGATGGTCTGATAGTTACTGGCGCGCCGCTGGGCCTGGTGGAGTTTAATGACGTCGCTTACTGGCCGCAGATCAAACAGGTGCTGGAGTGGTCGAAAGATCACGTCACCTCAACGCTGTTTGTCTGTTGGGCGGTACAGGCTGCGCTCAATATCCTCTACGGCATTCCTAAGCAAACCCGCACCGACAAACTCTCTGGCGTTTATGAGCATCACATTCTCCATCCTCATGCGCTTCTGACGCGTGGCTTTGATGATTCATTTCTGGCACCGCATTCGCGCTATGCTGACTTTCCGGCAGCGTTGATTCGTGATTATACCGATCTGGAAATTCTGGCGGAGACAGAAGAAGGGGATGCATATCTGTTTGCCAGCAAAGATAAGCGCATTGCCTTTGTGACGGGGCATCCGGAATACGACGCACATACGCTGGCGCAGGAATTTTTCCGCGATGTGGAAGCCGGACTAGACCCGGATGTACCGTATAACTATTTCCCGCATAATGATCCGCAAAATACACCGCGAGCGAGCTGGCGTAGTCACGGTAATTTGCTGTTTACCAACTGGCTCAACTATTACGTCTACCAGATCACGCCATACGATCTACGGCACATGAATCCAACGTTGGATTAATCTTCTGTGATAGTCGATCGTTAAGCGATTCAGCACCTTACCTCAGGCACCTTCGGGTGCCTTTTTTATTTCCGAAACACACCTCAAGAGGTGAATAAATTTTATTCATATTGTTATCAATAGGTTAACATGTATTTTTATTTAAAATGGAAATTGTTTTTGATTTTGCATTTTAAATGAGTAGTCTTAGTTGTGCTGAACGAAAAGCACACAACAATCCTTCGTTCACAGTGGGGAAGTTTTCGGATCCATGACGAGGAGCTGCACGATGACTGAACAGGCAACAACAACCGATGAACTGGTTTTCACAAGGCCGTATGGCGAGCAGGAGAAGCAAATTCTTACTGCCGAAGCGGTAGAATTTCTGACTGAGCTGGTGACGCATTTTACGCCACAACGTAATAAACTTCTGGCAGCGCGCATTCAGCAGCAGCAGGATATCGATAACGGAACATTGCCTGATTTTATTTCGGAAACAGCTTCCATTCGTGATGTTGACTGGAAAATTCGTGGTATTCCTGCGGACTTAGAAGATCGTCGGGTAGAGATTACCGGACCCGTAGAGCGCAAGATGGTGATCAACGCGCTCAACGCCAATGTGAAAGTCTTTATGGCCGATTTTGAGGATTCACTGGCCCCGGACTGGAACAAAGTGATCGATGGGCAAATTAACCTGCGCGATGCAGTTAATGGCACCATCAGTTACACCAATGAAGCAGGCAAAATTTACCAGCTCAAGCCCAATCCAGCGGTGTTGATTTGTCGGGTACGCGGTCTGCACTTGCCGGAAAAACATGTCACCTGGCGTGGTGAGGCAATCCCTGGCAGCCTGTTTGATTTTGCGCTCTACTTCTTTCACAACTACCAGGCCTTACTGGCAAAAGGCAGTGGCCCCTATTTCTATCTGCCAAAAACCCAGTCCTGGCAGGAAGCGGCCTGGTGGAGCGAAGTCTTCAGCTATGCAGAAGATCGCTTTAATCTGGCGCGCGGCACCATCAAGGCGACGTTGCTGATTGAAACGCTGCCCGCCGTGTTCCAGATGGATGAAATCCTTCACGCGCTGCGTGACCATATTGTTGGTCTGAACTGCGGTCGTTGGGATTACATCTTCAGCTATATCAAAACGTTGAAAAACTATCCCGATCGCGTCCTGCCAGACAGACAGGCTGTGACGATGGATAAACCGTTCCTTAATGCCTATTCACGCCTGTTAATCAAAACCTGCCATAAACGCGGCGCATTTGCGATGGGCGGCATGGCAGCGTTTATTCCGAGCAAAGATGAAGAGCGCAATAACCAGGTGCTCAACAAAGTAAAAGCGGATAAATCGCTGGAAGCCAATAACGGTCACGATGGCACATGGATCGCTCACCCAGGTCTTGCGGATACGGCAATGGCGGTATTCAACGACATTCTCGGCTCCCGTAAAAATCAGCTTGAAGTGATGCGCGAACAAGACGCGCCGATTACTGCCGATCAGCTACTGGCACCTTGTGATGGTGAACGCACCGAAGAAGGTATGCGCGCCAACATTCGCGTGGCTGTGCAGTACATCGAAGCATGGATCTCCGGCAACGGCTGTGTGCCGATTTATGGCCTGATGGAAGATGCGGCGACGGCTGAAATTTCCCGTACCTCGATCTGGCAGTGGATCCATCATCAAAAAACGTTGAGCAATGGCAAACCGGTGACCAAAGCCTTGTTCCGCCAGATGCTTGGCGAAGAGATGAAAGTCATTGCCAGCGAACTGGGCGAAGAACGTTTCTCCCAGGGGCGTTTTGACGATGCCGCACGCTTGATGGAACAGATCACCACTTCCGATGAGTTAATTGATTTCCTGACCCTGCCAGGCTACCGCCTGTTAGCGTAAACCACCACATAACTATGGAGCATCTGCACATGAAAACCCGTACACAACAAATTGAAGAATTACAGAAAGAGTGGACTCAACCGCGTTGGGAAGGCATTACTCGCCCATACAGCGCGGAAGATGTGGTGAAATTACGCGGTTCAGTCAATCCTGAATGCACGCTGGCGCAACTGGGCGCGGCGAAAATGTGGCGTCTGCTGCATGGCGAGTCGAAAAAAGGCTACATCAACAGCCTCGGTGCACTGACTGGCGGTCAGGCGCTGCAACAGGCGAAAGCGGGTATTGAAGCAGTCTATCTGTCGGGATGGCAGGTAGCGGCGGACGCTAACCTGGCGGCCAGCATGTATCCGGATCAGTCGCTCTATCCGGCAAACTCGGTGCCAGCTGTGGTGGAGCGGATCAACAACACCTTCCGCCGTGCGGATCAGATCCAATGGTCCGCGGGCATTGAGCCGGGCGATCCGCGCTATGTCGATTACTTCCTGCCGATCGTTGCCGATGCGGAAGCCGGTTTTGGCGGTGTCCTGAATGCCTTTGAACTGATGAAAGCGATGATTGAAGCCGGTGCAGCGGCAGTTCACTTCGAAGATCAGCTGGCGTCAGTGAAGAAATGCGGTCACATGGGCGGCAAAGTTTTGGTGCCAACTCAGGAAGCTATTCAGAAACTGGTCGCGGCGCGTCTGGCAGCTGACGTGACGGGCGTTCCAACCCTGCTGGTTGCACGTACCGATGCCGATGCGGCGGATCTGATCACCTCCGATTGCGACCCGTATGACAGCGAATTTATTACCGGCGAGCGTACCAGTGAAGGCTTCTTCCGTACTCATGCGGGCATTGAGCAAGCGATCAGCCGTGGCCTGGCGTATGCGCCATATGCTGACCTGGTATGGTGTGAAACCTCCACGCCGGATCTGGAACTGGCGCGTCGCTTTGCACAAGCTATCCACGCGAAATATCCGGGCAAACTGCTGGCTTATAACTGCTCGCCGTCGTTCAACTGGCAGAAAAACCTCGACGACAAAACTATTGCCAGCTTCCAGCAGCAGCTGTCGGATATGGGCTACAAGTTCCAGTTCATCACCCTGGCAGGCATCCACAGCATGTGGTTCAACATGTTTGACCTGGCAAACGCCTATGCCCAGGGCGAGGGTATGAAGCACTATGTTGAGAAAGTGCAGCAGCCGGAATTTGCCGCCGCGAAAGATGGCTATACCTTCGTATCTCACCAGCAGGAAGTGGGTACAGGTTATTTCGATAAAGTGACGACCATTATTCAGGGCGGCACGTCTTCAGTCACCGCGCTGACCGGCTCCACCGAAGAATCGCAGTTCTAATAACCAACGCCCCTTTCCGTAAGGCGAGGGGCGAATTAAGGAGAGGCGATGCCGCGTGGCCTGGAATTACTGATTGCACAAACCATTCTGCAAGGCTTCGACGCTCAGTATGGTCGATTCCTCGAAGTGACTTCCGGGGCGCAGCAGCGTTTCGAACAAGCCGACTGGCACGCTGTCCAGCAGGCGATGAAAAACCGTATCCATCTTTACGATCATCACGTGGGTCTGGTGGTGGAGCAACTGCGCTGCATTACCAACGGCCAAAGCACGGACGCGGCATTTTTACTGCGCGTTAAAGAGCATTACACCCGGCTGTTGCCGGACTACCCGCGTTTCGAGATTGCGGAGAGCTTTTTTAACTCCGTGTACTGTCGGTTATTTGACCACCGCTCGCTTACTCCCGAGCGGCTTTTTATCTTTAGCTCCCAGCCAGAGCGCCGTTTTCGTACCATTCCCCGCCCGCTGGCGAAAGACTTTCACCCCGATCACGGCTGGGAATCTCTGCTAATGCGCGTTATCAGCGATCTGCCGCTGCGTCTGCGCTGGCAAAATAAAAGCCGTGACATTCATTACATCATTCGCCATCTGACAGAAATGTTGGGGACAGACAACCTCGCGGAAAGCCATTTACAGGTGGCGAACGAACTGTTTTATCGCAATAAAGCCGCCTGGCTGGTGGGCAAACTGATCACGCCTTTCGGCACATTGCCATTTTTGCTGCCGATCCATCAGACGGACGACGGCGAGTTATTTATTGATACTTGCCTGACGACGACCGCCGAAGCGAGCATCGTCTTTGGCTTCGCACGCTCCTATTTTATGGTTTATGCACCGCTGCCCGCAGCACTGGTCGAGTGGCTACGGGAAATTCTGCCAGGTAAAACCACCGCTGAATTGTATATGGCTATCGGCTGCCAGAAGCACGCTAAAACCGAGAGCTACCGCGAATATCTCGTTTATCTACAGGGCTGTAATGAGCAGTTCATTGAAGCGCCGGGTATTCGTGGCATGGTGATGTTGGTGTTTACGCTGCCGGGTTTTGATCGGGTGTTCAAAGTGATTAAAGACAAGTTCGCGCCGCAGAAAGAGATGTCTGCAGCTCACGTTCGTGCCTGCTACCAACTGGTGAAAGAGCACGATCGCGTAGGTCGAATGGCGGACACCCAGGAGTTTGAAAACTTTGTGCTGGAGAAGCGGCAAATCGCACCGGCATTAATGGAATTACTGCTCCAGGAAGCGGCGGAAAAAATCACCGATCTCGGCGAACAGATTGTAATTCGCCATCTCTATATTGAGCGGCGGATGGTGCCGCTCAATATCTGGCTGGAACAAGTGGAAGGTCAGCAGCTGCGCGACGCCATTGAAGAATACGGTAACGCTATTCGCCAGCTTGCTGCCGCCAATATCTTCCCTGGCGACATGCTGTTTAAAAACTTCGGTGTCACCCGCCACGGGCGCGTGGTGTTTTATGATTACGATGAAATTTGCTACATGACGGAAGTAAACTTCCGCGACATCCCACCGTCGCGCTACCCGGAGGACGAACTTGCCAGCGAACCGTGGTACAGCGTCTCGCCGGGCGATGTTTTCCCGGAAGAATTCCGCCACTGGCTTTGCGCCGATCCGCGCATTGGTCCGCTGTTTGAAGAGATGCACGCCGACCTGTTCCGCGCCGATTACTGGCGCGCACTACAAAACCGCATTCGTGAAGGACATGTGGAAGATGTTTATGCGTATCGGCGCAGGCAAAGATTTAGCGTACGATATGGGGAGATGCTTTTTTGAGTAAAGCTTCCATCTTATTTTTCTCCGCGATGTATCGAGAGTTATCCGTAAAGCCATAGCTTTCAGCCATCTTATTTAACGTATTAAGGATTAATTCAGCAATAACCCGATGACCCAATTTAAAAGCCAACTCAAAGGCAGAGTATTTTTGTGGCGCTTTATGTTGCCAAAAATCTATAATATCTTCAGCGGTAAATCCAAAAAGGCGTGCATGGTCAGATAAAGCAAGATAAACTGTCTCTACAACGTTTTGTTGTTTATGCTGTATCGCTGAAAACAAACCGGGATATTCATTAGAATTATGTGCCAGGAGGAGGGTCTTCATATTTTTTTTATCGAATTTAAACGTATTAAACAGAGTGGGTAATGCGTTAAAAATAGTCTTAATAACGTTCATATGTCCGCGCTGCATGGCTATAAACAAACCCGTGTCGCGCGCAAGATTTTTGGCGGTCAGAAGATCTACAATATCAGAAGCGGAAATGTTAATTTCCTGGGCCAGACAGGGCAATGCTTCGAGTATAACTCTCACGATATCGCTATGTCCATTTTGCATCGCCGGGTATAGCCCCGGGTAACCATAAAAATCCTTTGCCTTCAGGAGAACGAGTACCTGCTCTTTAGTCAAATGACATGTGCGAATTAACAAAGGTAATGCATCCAAAAAAACTTTCAGCATGTCGGCATCACCATTCGCCATAACATGGTATAAAACATGGCTGGACGATCTACTTTTGGCACTCAGGATTTTATACACCTGTTCGTTATCTAAATGATGTGTAGCAGCAAGTTTAGGTAAGGCGTTCAGAATCGAGGTTACGACATTTTTATCCTTACGTGATATCGCTAAAAATAATCCAGAACAACCATTTTTATCTTTTGCCTCCACAATATTAATGAGGTTTTTTTTCGAGAGTAATCCTTCATATCCAGGAGCTGACAGTGAATTGAAAATAGTCTCAACGATATCCGCATTACCATAATTTATAGCCAAATATAAACCTGGCAGGTTAATACTATTATAGGCAGTCAACATTTCTGTTCTATGTAGTTCTGGCATTTTCTGGAGCTGAATCATCAACTGCGTAAGTTTGTGATTCTGACCAATTGCCATGAGCAAATTCATCGTTGCAGGTGATAATGGAGGGGTTATTTCATCCACAGATCCTTTTAACATCAATAGCTGTTCTCTCGGAAGTGCTGGAATTATTGCAACAGATTGGTTAATAACATGATCATTTGACCATTTCAGGAGGCTATAATCTACATTCATAAAATCCATCAGAGAATAGTGTTTAATATCCTCTTTACTTTCGCTCATGATTCTTATTTTATCGTTAGTTACATTAGGATCATAAACCGAAACCACGTAATGGGTACATCCTTCAGTTGTATTTTTTATTCTTAGCCGGGCCGTCAAAGCATGGTTATCCACCAATAATATGGCTGCCATAACACTGATACCATTTGATTCCATCTTGTCAAAATATGCCTTCATAACTAGACCAAAATCACCGCAGGCAGCAACACAACGCCCCTCAGGACGGCTGGAAATTAACGCCAAAGTCTGGTTTTTACATTTTTTGTTGAAGTGAGCGAGAAAATTTTCAGCTGAAGAATAATCATCTTGATGGGGTTTGTAATCAAC
Organism: Escherichia sp. MOD1-EC5990; assembly: GCF_002965285.1. Classification (NCBI taxonomy): domain Bacteria; kingdom Pseudomonadati; phylum Pseudomonadota; class Gammaproteobacteria; order Enterobacterales; family Enterobacteriaceae; genus Escherichia; species Escherichia sp. MOD1-EC5990. Next base: position 8,759 of record NZ_PTRV01000009.1, read on the forward strand.
ATTCTGATAAATATCATTAATATATTGTGCAGCAATGTGTCGGCATACTATACGGTTTTGGGGGCGCCCCGGAAAATAACATTGACCATTAAGTTTAACTCTTGGAAATTCTTTTTCTTTTCTATCTGAGGTTAGGTTTAATTCTTGTTTGTCAAGAGTGTCTAAGCGTTGAGGTAAAATTTCCATTAGGTATTCTTCAAATATTGGAGCAATGGTTTGAGTGAGTGTCGTGTTTTCATTTTTATTAATTATCGTAATTTCTTTTTTATCAGTCTGTAAGACAGACGTGGAAAATTTAATGACAAAATCCTTATTGCTAAAGATATGACGGCCGTTTTGTCTACAGTTTTCTGAGAAGCTTTTTAATAGAGGTGTCCCCAGCTCCTTGCCAGAAAATTTATTCTCGAGTTCTTTATAAAACAATTCACTCAGGTTTTGGTGTTCATTTGTCTGGGCTGCATTATTAATATTTAAAGAGAAAGAATTGCGAGGAATACGAGTAATCATTTAAATATCTCATTGTTTATTGATGTCTGGAATTTTAACTATCAGAACAGTGAAAAAATTTAATATGATTACAAGTAAAGAAATATCATAAATCGCTCAATCTCATAATGAAACCGCAAAAGTTTCGGCGCAATGAGTTCTTGCGATTTTGTTAATAATTAAGTGGTTTGATGTTTAAAAATAATGCTGAGTTAATAAAAGTGTGTGAAGTGTATGATATTAAGTTATTTTTGCGTCAATGCGATTAACAGATACCCTTATTCTATTGCTACTCAGGTATGACGGGCAGAATATTACCTCTACCCGCCAGAAAAAGTCAGCGCATTCCACCGTACGCCAGCGTCACTTCCTTCGCCGCTTTAATCACCATCGCACCAAACTCGGTCACGCGGTCATCGGTAATACGTGAAATCGGCCCGGAAATCGAAATTGCCGCAAATGGTTCGCGGTGCTCATCGAAAATACACGCTGCAAGGCAACGTAGCCCCAGCGCATGTTCTTCATCATCAAATGAATAACCCCGTTTGCGCGTTTGGGCGAGATCTTCTTTTAAATGTACAGGAGACACCAGTGTTGCGTGGGTATAGGCATGTAACCCTTTGCGGTGCAGCAGCTTCGTCACCTGTTCTTCGCTCAGTTGGGCTAAAAAGGCTTTACCCGCACCGGAAGCGTGCATCGGTAATTTACCGCCAATAGGGGCGGACATACGCATCAGGTGCGTACACTGTACCTGGTCGATAATAATCGCTTCGTGATCGCTTTGATCAAGCACCGCCATATTTACCGTTTCGCCAGACTCTTCCATTAGATTGCGCAGGATAGGGTGAACAATGGCTAACAAATTACGGCTCTGGAGAAAGCTGCTGCCGACCATAAAGGCATGTGCGCCGATTGCCCAGTGTCCCAGTTCGCCAACCTGACGCACGAAACCCTGCTGTTGCATCGTGGTTAGCAGACGGTGGGTCGTGGAGTTGGGTAACCCGGCTTGTTGCGCCAGTTCCGTGAGTGCCACACTGCCATTGGATTCGGCAATCCACTCCAGTAATTTCAGGCCACGCGTTAAAGACTGAACATGCCCAGTCGCTGGTGCGGTGGCAACGGCGGGTTTTCTGCCGCGTTTTGCGGGAATGGGTGCGACCATGACAGCCTCCTTTTTCTGTATCGTGGAAATCATTTTCATTTTTATTGTTAGCTAATGCAATAGTTGCTGAACTGATCCGATGAGTTAATGTTGAACAAATCTCATGTTGCGTGGTGCTCGCTTTTACCACAGATGCGTTTATGCCAGTATGGTTTGTTGAATTTTTATTAAATCTGGGTTGAGCGTGTCGGGAGCAAGTGTGAGCAGCAAAGTGGAACAACTGCGTGCGCAGTTAAATGAACGTATTCTGGTGCTGGATGGCGGTATGGGCACTATGATCCAGAGCTATCGACTGAACGAAGCCGATTTTCGTGGTGAACGCTTTGCCGACTGGCCATGCGATCTCAAAGGCAACAACGACCTGCTGGTACTCAGCAAACCGGAAGTGATCGCCGCTATCCACAACGCCTACTTTGAAGCGGGCGCGGATATCATCGAAACCAACACCTTCAACTCCACGACTATTGCGATGGCGGATTACCAGATGGAATCCCTGTCGGCGGAAATCAACTTTGCGGCGGCGAAGCTGGCGCGTACCTGTGCTGACGAGTGGACCGCCCGTACGCCAGAGAAACCGCGCTACGTTGCCGGTGTTCTCGGCCCGACCAACCGCACGGCGTCTATTTCTCCGGACGTGAACGATCCAGCATTCCGCAACATCACTTTTGACCAGCTGGTGGCGGCTTATCGAGAATCCACTAAAGCGCTGGTGGAAGGCGGTGCGGATCTGATCCTGATTGAAACCGTTTTCGACACTCTTAACGCCAAAGCGGCGGTCTTTGCGGTGAAAACGGAGTTTGAAGCGCTGGGTGTTGAACTGCCGATTATGATCTCCGGCACCATCACCGACGCCTCCGGGCGCACACTCTCCGGGCAGACCACTGAGGCATTTTACAACTCATTGCGCCACGCCGAAGCGCTAACCTTTGGCCTGAACTGTGCGCTGGGGCCCGATGAACTGCGCCAGTACGTGCAGGAGCTGTCACGGATTGCGGAATGCTACGTCACCGCGCACCCGAATGCTGGGCTGCCCAACGCTTTTGGTGAATACGATCTCGACGCCGACACGATGGCAAAACAAATACGTGAATGGGCAGAAGCGGGATTCCTGAATATTGTTGGCGGCTGCTGCGGCACCACGCCACAACATATTGCAGCGATGAGCCGTGCAGTAGAAGGATTAGCGCCGCGCAAACTACCGGAAATTCCCGTAGCCTGTCGTTTGTCCGGCCTGGAGCCGCTGAACATTGGCGACGACAGCCTGTTTGTGAACGTCGGCGAGCGGACCAACGTCACCGGTTCCGCTAAGTTCAAACGCCTGATTAAAGAAGAGAAATACAGCGAGGCGCTGGATGTGGCGCGTCAGCAGGTGGAAAACGGCGCGCAGATTATCGATATCAACATGGATGAAGGGATGCTCGACGCCGAAGCGGCGATGGTGCGTTTCCTTAATCTGATTGCGGGTGAACCGGATATCGCTCGTGTGCCGATTATGATCGACTCCTCAAAATGGGACGTCATTGAAAAAGGTCTGAAGTGTATCCAGGGCAAAGGCATTGTTAACTCTATCTCGATGAAAGAGGGCGTCGACGCCTTTATCCATCACGCGAAACTGTTGCGTCGCTACGGTGCGGCAGTCGTGGTGATGGCCTTTGACGAACAGGGCCAGGCCGATACCCGCGCACGGAAAATCGAGATTTGCCGTCGGGCGTACAAAATCCTCACCGAAGAGGTTGGCTTCCCGCCAGAAGATATCATCTTTGACCCGAACATCTTCGCGGTCGCAACTGGCATTGAAGAGCACAACAACTACGCGCAGGACTTTATCGGCGCGTGTGAAGACATCAAACGTGAACTGCCGCACGCGCTGATTTCCGGCGGCGTTTCTAACGTTTCGTTCTCATTCCGTGGCAACGATCCGGTGCGCGAAGCCATTCACGCGGTGTTCCTCTACTACGCTATTCGCAATGGCATGGATATGGGGATCGTCAACGCCGGGCAACTGGCGATTTACGACGACCTACCCGCTGAACTGCGCGACGCGGTGGAAGATGTGATTCTTAATCGTCGCGACGATGGCACCGAGCGTTTACTGGAGCTTGCCGAGAAATATCGCGGCAGCAAAACCGACGACACCGCTAACGCCCAGCAGGCGGAGTGGCGCTCGTGGGAAGTGAATAAACGTCTGGAATACTCGTTGGTCAAAGGCATTACCGAGTTTATCGAGCAGGATACCGAAGAAGCCCGCCAGCAGGCTACGCGCCCGATTGAAGTGATTGAAGGCCCGTTGATGGACGGCATGAACGTGGTCGGCGATCTGTTTGGCGAAGGCAAAATGTTCCTGCCGCAGGTGGTCAAATCGGCGCGTGTGATGAAGCAGGCGGTGGCTTACCTCGAACCATTCATAGAAGCCAGCAAAGAGCAGGGCAAAACCAACGGCAAGATGGTGATCGCTACAGTGAAGGGTGACGTCCACGACATCGGTAAAAATATCGTTGGCGTGGTGCTGCAATGTAACAACTACGAAATTGTTGATCTCGGCGTTATGGTGCCGGCGGAAAAAATTCTCCGCACCGCCAAAGAAGTGAATGCTGATTTGATTGGCCTTTCGGGGCTTATCACGCCGTCGCTGGATGAAATGGTTAACGTGGCGAAAGAGATGGAGCGTCAGGGTTTCACCATTCCGTTACTGATCGGCGGCGCGACCACCTCTAAAGCGCACACGGCGGTGAAAATCGAGCAAAACTACAGTGGCCCGACGGTGTATGTGCAGAACGCCTCACGCACCGTTGGTGTGGTGGCGGCGCTGCTTTCTGACACTCAGCGTGATGATTTTGTCGCTCGTACCCGTAAAGAGTACGAAACCGTACGTATTCAACATGGGCGCAAGAAACCGCGCACTCCACCGGTCACGCTGGAAGCGGCGCGCGATAACGATTTCGCTTTTGACTGGCAGGCTTACACGCCGCCGGTGGCGCACCGTCTCGGCGTGCAGGAAGTCGAAGCCAGCATCGAAACGCTGCGTAATTACATCGACTGGACACCGTTCTTTATGACCTGGTCGCTGGCCGGGAAGTATCCGCGCATTCTGGAAGATGAAGTGGTAGGTGTTGAGGCGCAGCGGCTGTTTAAAGACGCCAACGACATGCTGGATAAATTAAGCGCCGAGAAAACGCTGAATCCGCGTGGCGTGGTGGGGCTGTTCCCGGCAAACCGTGTGGGCGATGACATTGAAATCTACCGTGACGAAACGCGTACCCATGTGATCAACGTCAGCCACCATCTGCGTCAACAGACCGAAAAAACGGGCTTCGCTAACTACTGTCTCGCTGACTTCGTTGCGCCGAAGCTTTCTGGTAAAGCAGATTACATCGGCGCATTTGCCGTGACTGGCGGACTGGAAGAGGACGCACTGGCTGATGCCTTTGAAGCACAGCACGATGATTACAACAAAATCATGGTGAAAGCGCTTGCCGACCGTTTAGCCGAAGCGTTTGCGGAGTATCTCCATGAGCGTGTGCGTAAAGTCTACTGGGGCTATGCGCCGAACGAGAACCTCAGCAACGAAGAGCTGATCCGCGAAAACTATCAGGGAATCCGCCCGGCACCAGGCTACCCGGCCTGCCCGGAACATACGGAAAAAGCCACCATCTGGGAGTTGCTGGAAGTGGAAAAACATACCGGCATGAAACTTACAGAATCTTTCGCCATGTGGCCCGGTGCATCGGTTTCGGGTTGGTACTTCAGCCACCCGGACAGCAAGTACTACGCGGTGGCGCAAATTCAGCGCGATCAGGTCGAAGACTATGCCCGCCGTAAAGGTATGAGCGTCTCAGATGTTGAACGCTGGCTGGCACCGAATCTGGGGTATGACGCGGACTGATTCACAAATCTGTCACTTTTCCTTACAACAAACAGGGCGCTCAATGAGTGCCCTGTCTCTTTATTAATATGAAACACTTATACTGGAATCAGGCTGGAATAATCTTAGCCGGAAAAACGAATGTCAAAAGTCACGATAAAGATTTCAGTCAGCGTGTTTCCGGTCCTTTGGTCATTCAATTGCTTCAGGAACATATAACGATAAGGAGAACCTGAACTCGTGTTAACGCTGCTTCACCTGCTTTCTGCCGTCGCCCTGTTGGTCTGGGGGACACATATTGTTCGAACAGGCGTAATGCGCGTCTTCGGCGCACGTCTGCGTACCGTTCTGAGCCGGAGCGTCGAAAAAAAGCCGCTCGCCTTTTGCGCGGGGATCGGCGTTACCGCACTGGTGCAGAGCAGTAATGCCACCACCATGCTGGTGACCTCGTTTGTCGCCCAGGATCTGGTTGCTCTCGCGCCTGCGCTGGTGATTGTGCTGGGTGCAGATGTCGGGACGGCGCTAATGGCGCGTATTCTCACCTTCGACTTATCCTGGCTGTCACCGTTACTTATTTTTATCGGCGTGATTTTTTTCCTCGGCCGCAAACAATCACGCGCCGGGCAACTGGGCCGCGTCGGTATTGGTCTTGGGCTGATTTTACTGGCGCTGGAGTTGATTGTGCAGGCCGTAACGCCGATCACCCAGGCAAACGGCGTTCAGGTGATCTTTGCCTCGCTGACGGGTGACATTCTGCTGGATGCGCTGATTGGCGCGATGTTCGCCATTATCAGTTACTCCAGCCTTGCTGCTGTACTGCTGACCGCGACTCTGACCGCCGCAGGCATTATCTCCTTCCCGGTGGCGCTCTGTCTGGTGATTGGTGCTAACCTCGGTTCCGGCCTGCTGGCGATGCTCAACAACAGTGCCGCCAATGCCGCAGCTCGCCGTGTCGCGCTGGGTAGCCTGCTGTTTAAGCTGGTGGGTAGCCTGATTATCCTGCCGTTTGTTCATTTGCTGGCAGAGACAATGGGGAAGTTGCCATTGCCAAAAGCGGAACTGGTGATCTATTTCCACGTCTTCTACAACCTTGTACGCTGCCTGGTCATGTTGCCATTCGTTGACCCGATGGCACGGTTTTGCAAAACGATTATTCGCGATGAACCGGAACTGGATACCCAGCTACGGCCCAAACATCTGGATGTCAGCGCGCTGGATACGCCCACGCTTGCTCTGGCGAATGCCGCCCGCGAAACCCTGCGCATTGGCGACGCCATGGAACAGATGATGGAAGGGCTGAATAAAGTGATGCACGGCGAGCCGCGGCAGGAGAAAGAACTGCGTAAACTGGCTGATGACATCAACGTTCTCTATACCGCTATTAAGCTGTATCTGGCGCGAATGCCAAAAGAGGAACTGGCAGAAGAAGAGTCGCGTCGCTGGGCGGAGATCATCGAAATGTCGCTTAACCTTGAACAGGCCTCCGATATCGTCGAGCGCATGGGTAGTGAAATTGCCGACAAATCGCTGGCTGCAAGGCGAGCATTTTCGCTTGATGGCTTGAAGGAACTGGATGCGCTCTATGAGCAATTGCTCAGTAATTTAAAACTGGCAATGTCGGTTTTCTTCTCTGGCGATGTTACCAGCGCCCGTCGTTTGCGCCGCAGCAAACATCGTTTTCGCATTCTTAATCGCCGCTATTCCCACGCCCACGTCGATCGCCTGCATCAGCAAAACGTGCAGAGCATTGAAACCAGTTCGCTACATTTAGGATTACTGGGAGATATGCAGCGCCTGAACTCGCTGTTTTGTTCAGTCGCTTACAGTGTGCTGGAACAGCCTGATGAAGATGAAGGACGAGACGAGTATTAATACCGTGCCCCTGTAGGCCTGATAAGACGCGTAAAGCGTCGCATCAGGCACTATGTACAAGATGCCGGATCATGCATCCGGCAATTCACTTAAAAACGGTGACCCGCTTCCAGCGGCACCGCTTCTTCACCAGCCTTAAACACATAAGTGGTGTTCGGGCCACCCAGCGTAGCGTGACCTTTATTTACTGTGATCCAGTTACCTTCCGGCAGACCAATAATCGTCAGTTCTGGCGCGACGACCAGCAGTTCGCGAATACGCTGCTCACGGGTTTCACCTTTATGGCCTTCCGGCAGCGCGTTGGTGAAGTGCGGGTTGATTTGCAGCGGGAACAGATTTAGCGCATCGAAACCTTGCGGATCGACAATCGGCATATCGTTGGTGGTACGAATGGTTGGGCAAGCAAGGTTAGCGCCTGCGCTCCAGCCAATATACAGCGCGCCACGTTTCACCACGTCAGTAATTGGTGCCAGCAGCCCGCGCTCGCGGCACTGTTTCAGCAACTGGAAAGTATTACCGCCGCCGACAATCACGATCTCAGCATTTTCAATCGCGGCAACGGGATCGACAACGCTATGAATACCGGTGACAGAAACACCCAGCGGAGCGAGAACCGCAGCCGTTTTCGCTGTGTAATCATCCCAGGTCTGCGTTACGCCAGCGAAAGGAATAAATACCGCAGAACGGCGACCCTGCAACTGTTCAGCAATCAGCGGCAGCGCGTGTTCCAGCCAGGCTTTACCCGGCAGCGTCGAGTTACTCAATAAAAGCAGTTCCATTACTTCTCCGGTTAGTAAGAAATCACGGGAGGCATGCTATCACTGTGATTTTAATCGCTTACTGACATGGCTCACGATGTCGCACATTGCTTCTGGAAAGTGATTTGAGCAGGTAACGAATTCAAGCCAATGGAAATAACAAATAGTTCGCTCATGACTATTTTTTATCAACCCAAAGGTACGGTATATTCCGTTTTTTACAGGAGAATTTATGCTGCCCGACTCATCAGTCCGTTTAAATAAATACATCAGCGAAAGCGGAATTTGCTCACGCCGCGAAGCGGATCGCTATATCGAGCAAGGCAATGTGTTCCTTAATGGCAAGCGAGCCACCATTGGCGATCAGGTGAAACCCGGCGACGTTGTGAAAGTAAATGGTCAGTTGATTGAGCCTCGGGAAGCCGAAGATTTGGTACTTATCGCCCTGAACAAGCCCGTCGGTATTGTCAGCACCACCGAAGATGGCGAGCGCGATAACATTGTCGATTTTGTTAACCACAGCAAACGCGTGTTCCCGATTGGCCGCCTGGATAAAGATTCCCAGGGGCTGATTTTCCTCACCAATCACGGCGACCTGGTGAATAAGATCCTCCGTGCGGGTAACGATCATGAGAAAGAGTATCTGGTTACGGTCGATAAACCGATTACCGATGAATTTATTCGTGGTATGGGGGCGGGGGTGCCGATCCTCGGGACGGTGACGAAAAAGTGCAAAGTCAAAAAAGAAGCGCCGTTTGTTTTTCGCATTACCCTGGTGCAGGGACTGAACCGTCAGATCCGTCGCATGTGCGAGCACTTTGGTTACGAAGTGAAAAAGCTGGAGCGTACGCGCATTATGAACGTCAGTTTAAGCGGCATTCCGCTGGGTGAGTGGCGCGATTTAACCGACGATGAGCTAATTGATCTCTTTAAATTAATTGAGAATTCCACTTCTGAGGTAAAACCCAAAGCGAAGGCCAAACCGAAAACGGCGGGCATTAAACGCCCGGTGGTGAAGATGGAAAAAACGGCGGAAAAAGGCGGTCGCCCGGCGTCCAACGGTAAGCGTTTTACCTCGCCGGGGCGCAAAAAGAAGGGGCGCTAATCAGCGCCTGCCGCGCGTTGACGTATTTGCCGACCAGCTAAACGATGCTTCGGGATCGGGTTTATAAGCCTGCTTTTTCTTCAACTGGCGGGCTTTTTTTGCTTCAGCCTCACGCTCAACCATTAATTTATCGATGTACTCTTTCTTAATGCTGTTAGTTTCCGAGTTGGTCAGCACGCGACCATGCGCAATACGCGCCCGATCCAGCAGTGTTTTAAGTTCACGCTGCTCGCGTTCAGTCATCTCTTTTTGGGTAATACGGGGGAGTGCCATGATGGTGCCCTCAGTGAGCCGGAGAGTTCAGTGTACGGGAATTCCTTTGCGAGCAGAACTGATAATATTCATTTTGCCTTCTCTTAAATATTTATCTCTCTCGATAATTAGCTAGAGATGCAGATAAAAAATTAAAGGTAATTATTCTTAGATAAAGATGCTGGTTAACAGGGAATAGACTCGTTTATTGATGGGCATAATGACAAGAAAAACATACGGCCCGAAATAATGTCTTTCGGGCCATACTGTGTTTACTCAAACAAATTAAAATGCAGCTTCTGCACCACCTGCTCGGCATCTTCGCCGGGCACCAGGAAGCACAGGTTATGGCTGGATGCGCCGTAGCAAATCATGCGGATGTTAAACGGTTCCAGTACGCCAAATACCTCTTTGCCAACGCCACAGGCTTTTGACAGGTCATTACCAATTAACGCGACCAGTGCCAGACCTTCTTCCACTTCTACCCGGCATAGTGCAGACAGCTCCATCAGCAGGGATTGCGTCAGCAACGTATCGCCAGTGGAGGTGGAACCGGTGGTATCAAGGGTTAATGCCACGCTCACTTCTGATGTGGTGATTAAATCCACCGAGATATTATGCCGCGCGAGAATGCCAAAAACTTCCGCGAGGAAACCGCGAGAATGCAGCATATTCAGGCTGTGCAAAGTGAGCAGAGTCTGATTACGACGAAGCGCCAGGGCACGGAACAGCGGCGGATTTTCAGTTTTATTGCACACCAGCGTACCACCTGCACGTGGGTCTTTACTGGAGCCGACAAACACCGGAATATCGCTGCGTACTGCGGGTAGCAATGTTGCCGGATGCAGTACTTTTGCACCAAAAGTTGCCATCTCTGCCGCTTCGGCAAACGCGATTTCATCAATGCGTTTTGCTGCGGTGACCACGCGTGGATCGGTGGTGTAGATACCTGGGACATCGGTCCAGATATCAACACGAGAAGCGTGTAAAGCCTCCGCCAGCAAGGCTGCCGTATAATCGCTGCCTCCACGGCCAAGCGTCGTTGTACGACCTTTACTTTCGCTGCCGATAAATCCTTGGGTGATCACTAAGCCTTCATTGAGGCGCGGGAGTAGCTGCAGCGCAGCCAGTTCCGCCAGCGCGGCTACATCTGGCTCTGCACGACCAAATCGGTCATTGGTACGCATCACTTTACGTACATCAAACCACTGTGCCTGAACATCGCGTTCGCGCAGGATCTCAACAAACAGCAGGGTCGACATCAGCTCGCCGTGGCTGACCAGTTCATCTGTCAGCGCCGGAGACGTTGCCAGCGCCGCCGCTTCTGCCAGAACAGTAATGTTCTCCAGCAGACGTTCAATCTCTTCACGAATAACGTTCGGGTAACGCAGACGTTCCAGAATGGCAAACTGGATATTGCGGATTGCATCGAGTTTTTCGAATCGCTCGCCAGGTTCCAGTCCTTCAGCTAAAGCGACCAGCAGATTAGTGATACCAGCAGAAGCCGAGAGGACAACTAAACGTACGTTGGCATCAGAAAGCACAATATCAGCACTGCGGTTCATCGCGTCAAAATCAGCTACGCTGGTACCGCCAAATTTGGAGACAACAATTTCAGACATAACTACCTCGTGTCAGGGGATCCATTTTCAGCCTTGGCACAAGGGAAGAGCGGAAGACGGGTGGGCGCAGAGCGATACTTCGCTACTATTTTCACCCAGAAGTGCTCCACCACTTGCGAAACGCCCGACTGCGAACGCTTCTGGTGACAACCCAGGGGATTCAGCCCCTGTAGCCGATGATGAACGTGGCCAGCCGTTCAATCACCTCGGCGATGCACCCCCTCAGGTGTTATCACAGGACTGGCTCCTCCAACACCGTTACTTGGGCAACGCGCCTCTTCTGGCCTGCGCTAGCGCAGGTAGTACATTTATAAATAAAGGGTGAGCGGGGCGGTTGTCAACGATGGGGTCATGCGGATTTTTCATCCACTCCTGGCGGTCAGTAGTTCAACTAATAAATGCTTCATCGCGCTAAGGGTTTACACCCAACATTACGCTAACGGCACTAAAACCATCACATTTTTCTGTGACTGGCGCTACAATCTTCCAAAGTCACAATTCTCAAAATCAGAAGAGTATTGCTAATGAAAAACATCAATCCAACGCAGACCGCTGCCTGGCAGGCACTACAGAAACACTTCGATGAAATGAAAGACGTTACGATCGCCGATCTTTTTGCTAAAGACGGCGATCGTTTTTCTAAGTTCTCCGCAACCTTCGACGATCAGATGCTGGTGGATTACTCCAAAAACCGCATCACTGAAGAGACGCTGGCGAAATTACAAGATCTGGCGAAAGAGTGCGATCTGGCGGGAGCGATTAAGTCGATGTTCTCTGGCGAGAAGATCAACCGCACCGAAAACCGCGCTGTTCTGCACGTAGCGCTGCGTAACCGTAGCAATACCCCGATTCTGGTTGATGGCAAAGATGTTATGCCGGAAGTCAACGCGGTGCTGGAGAAGATGAAAACCTTCTCGGAAGCGATTATTTCTGGTGAGTGGAAAGGCTATACCGGCAAAGCAATCACTGACGTAGTGAACATCGGGATCGGTGGTTCTGACCTCGGGCCGTACATGGTGACCGAAGCACTGCGTCCGTACAAAAATCACCTGAACATGCACTTTGTTTCTAACGTCGATGGAACTCACATCGCGGAAGTGCTGAAAAAAGTAAACCCGGAAACCACGCTGTTCCTGGTAGCATCTAAAACCTTCACCACTCAGGAAACCATGACCAACGCCCATAGCGCGCGTGACTGGTTCCTGAAAGCGGCAGGTGATGAGAAACACGTTGCGAAACACTTTGCTGCGCTCTCAACCAATGCCAAAGCCGTTGGTGAGTTTGGTATTGATACCGCTAACATGTTCGAGTTCTGGGACTGGGTCGGCGGTCGTTACTCTTTATGGTCAGCGATTGGCCTGTCGATTGTTCTCTCCATCGGCTTTGATAACTTCGTTGAACTGCTTTCTGGCGCACACGCGATGGACAAGCATTTCTCCACCACGCCTGCAGAGAAAAACCTGCCTGTACTGCTGGCGCTGATTGGCATCTGGTACAACAATTTCTTTGGCGCGGAAACTGAAGCGATTCTGCCGTACGACCAGTATATGCACCGTTTCGCAGCGTACTTCCAGCAGGGCAATATGGAGTCCAACGGTAAGTATGTTGACCGTAACGGTAACGTTGTGGATTACCAGACTGGCCCGATTATCTGGGGTGAACCTGGTACTAACGGTCAGCACGCGTTCTACCAGCTGATCCACCAGGGTACGAAGATGGTGCCATGCGATTTCATCGCCCCGGCTATCACCCATAACCCGCTCTCTGATCATCACCAGAAACTGCTGTCTAACTTCTTCGCTCAGACCGAAGCGCTGGCGTTTGGTAAATCCCGCGAAGTGGTTGAGCAGGAATATCGCGATCAGGGTAAAGATCCGGCAACGCTTGACTACGTGGTACCGTTCAAAGTGTTCGAAGGTAACCGCCCAACCAACTCTATCCTGCTGCGCGAAATCACTCCGTTCAGCCTGGGTGCGTTGATTGCGCTGTATGAGCACAAAATCTTTACTCAGGGCGTGATCCTGAACATCTTCACCTTCGACCAGTGGGGCGTGGAGCTGGGTAAACAGCTGGCGAACCGTATTCTGCCAGAGCTGAAAGATGACAAAGAAATCAGCAGCCACGATAGCTCGACCAATGGTCTGATTAACCGCTATAAAGCGTGGCGCGGTTAATTAAATAACCTTAATAACAATGCCGACTATAAGTCGGCATTGTTTTATCAGATAAATCCCCTTGTCTGTGATTTAACAGAAATCATACCGTGAGGTTAATCCTAAAATAGATTTTTAATTGTGGTTGATTTCGGAAAATACGCAGGTTCATTCCTTTTTGTTTTATTTTAAGTTTATGATTTGCAATGTTATTTATATATAATGTGAAACTTATATTTGATATTCATTCCAATTATCTTAAAACCCCGTCACTAATTCCCCACGCCGTAATTCGCATGCTTTAGTTGTGTATACTCGATCCCGCCCGAAATGTTTTTGGGTAAATCTCCATTCATTCAATGAAGGGAAATTGTTATGAAAAAAGTTCTGTATGGCATTTTTGCCATATCTGCGCTTGCGGCGACTTCTGCGTGGGCTGCACCTGTACAGGTGGGCGAAGCGGCAGGGGCGGCAGCAACGTCGGTTTCGGCGGGTAGCTCCTCCGCGACCAGCGTCAGCACCGTAAGCTCGGCGGTGGGTGTCGCGCTCGCGGCAACCGGTGGCGGTGATGGTTCTAATACCGGGACCACCACAACCACGACCACCAGTACCCAGTAATAAAGTATGTATCCCTAAAATAATTCGAGTCATCGCATCTGTGGCTTGAAGTATGACGGGGATTAACCATAACCACACTCCGGTGTGGTTATTCTGCCCCTCTGGAGAAGAGTCGTGAAGCGACCTGCACTCATTCTTATCTGCCTGCTATTACAGGCTTGTTCAGCCACGACTAAAGAGCTGGGCAATTCACTGTGGGACAGTCTGTTCGGTACGCCAGGCGTACAGCTGACGGACGATGATATTCAAAATATGCCCTACGCCAGCCAGTACATGCAGCTTAATGGCGGGCCGCAGTTGTTTGTGGTGCTGGCCTTCGCTGAAGATGGACAACAAAAATGGGTTACTCAGGATCAAGCCACTCTCGTCACACAACATGGTCGTCTGGTGAAGACTTTGCTTGGCGGCGACAACCTGATTGAAGTGAATAACCTTGCCGCCGACCCGCTGATAAAACCCGCACAAATTGTTGATGGCGCAACCTGGACGCGCACGATGGGCTGGACCGAGTACCAGCAGGTGCGCTACGCCACCGCACGCTCGGTTTTCAAATGGGATGGCACCGATACTGTCAAAGTCGGTAGCGATGAAACTCCGGTTCGTGTGCTGGACGAAGAAGTCTCCACCGACCAGGCTCGCTGGCATAACCGCTATTGGATCGACAGCGAAGGGCAAATTCGCCAGTCGGAACAGTATCTCGGCGCGGATTATTTCCCGGTGAAAACCACTCTCATCAAGGCGGCAAAACAATGATTAAACAAACTATTGCTGCGTTGATTATGAGCGTGGGAGCGTCATCGGTCTTTGCGGCAGGCACCGTCAAAGTGTTCAGTAATGGCAGCAATGAGGCCAAAACGCTAACGGGCGCAGAGCATTTAATCGATCTGGTAGGCCAACCGCGGCTGGCAAACAGTTGGTGGCCCGGAGCGGTGATTAGCGAAGAGCTGGCAACGGCGGCGGCATTACGGCAGCAGCAGGCGTTGCTGACAAGGCTGGCAGAACTGGCCTCAGAATCCAGCACCGACGATGCCGCCGCCATTAACGCCTTACGCCAGCAAATTCAGGCGTTGAAGGTGACGGGCAGACAAAAAATCAATCTTGATCCTGATATCGTGCGCGTTGCCGAACGCGGTAACCCGCCGTTGCAGGGCAACTACACGCTGTGGGTCGGACCACCACCGTCCACGGTCACGTTATTCGGGCTTATCAGCTGTCCTGGCAATCAGCCATTCACTCCCGGTCGCGACGTGGCGAGCTATCTCTCTGACCAGAGCCTGCTCAGCGGTGCGGATCGCAGCTACGCGTGGGTCGTTTATCCGGATGGACGCACGCAAAAAGCGCCGGTGGCTTACTGGAACAAGCGTCACGTAGAGCTGATGCCCGGCAGCATTATTTATGTTGGCCTCGCGGACTCCGTCTGGAGTGAGACGCCTGATGCCCTTAACGCTGACATTCTTCAGACTCTGACGCAGCGGATACCGCAATAATGAAAAAAAGACATCTGCTTAGTTTACTGGCGCTGGGCATTAGCACGGCTTGCTACGGCGAAACATATCCTTCGCCCATTGGTCCGTCGCAATCGGATTTCGGTGGCGTAGGATTATTACAAACACCTACTGCGCGCATGGCGCGGGAAGGGGAGTTGAGTCTGAACTATCGCGATAACGATCAGTACCGTTATTACTCTGCTTCGGTGCAACTCTTCCCGTGGTTGGAAACAACGCTGCGTTATACCGACGTGCGCACTCGGCAGTACAGCAGCGTCGAAGCGTTCTCTGGTGATCAAACGTATAAAGATAAAGCCTTCGATCTCAAACTGCGTTTATGGGAAGAGAGTTACTGGCTGCCACAGGTGGCGGTTGGTGCGCGGGATATCGGCGGTACGGGGCTGTTCGATGCGGAATATCTTGTCGCCAGCAAAGCCTGGGGGCCATTCGATTTTACGCTCGGCCTGGGCTGGGGATATCTGGGCACCAGCGGTAACGTGAAAAATCCGCTCTGTTCAGCCAGTGACAAATATTGCTATCGCGATAACAGCTACAAACAAGCGGGATCTATCGACGGCAGCCAGATGTTCCACGGTCCGGCCTCACTGTTTGGCGGCGTGGAATACCAGACGCCCTGGCAGCCGCTGCGTCTGAAACTGGAGTATGAAGGCAATAATTATCAGCAGGATTTTGCCGGGAAGCTGGAGCAAAAAAGTAAGTTTAACGTCGGGGCGATTTATCGCGTTACCGATTGGGCCGACGTTAACCTTAGCTATGAACGCGGTAACACCTTTATGTTTGGCGTCACGCTGCGTACCAACTTTAACGATCTACGCCCGTCCTACAACGATAACGCCCGTCCGCAATATCAACCGCAGCCGCAGGATGCCATTTTGCAGCATTCGGTGGTGGCGAATCAGTTAACGCTGTTGAAATACAACGCCGGACTGGCCGATCCGCAGATCCAGACGAAAGGCGATACGCTGTACGTCACCGGTGAGCAGGTGAAATATCGTGATTCGCGCGAAGGGATCATCCGTGCTAATCGGATCGTGATGAACGATCTGCCGGATGGGATCAAGACGATCCGCGTTACAGAAAATCGCCTTAACATGCCGCAGGTGACGACGGAAACCGATGTCGCCAGCCTGAAAAATCATCTTGCCGGAGAGCCGTTGGGCCACGAAACGAAGCTGGCGCAAAAACGCGTCGAGCCAGTGGTTCCGAAGTCCACCGAGCAGGGCTGGTATATCGACAAATCACGCTTTGATTTCCATATCGATCCGGTGCTAAACCAGTCGGTCGGTGGCCCGGAAAACTTTTACATGTATCAGCTGGGCGTGATGGGAACGGCAGATTTGTGGCTGACGGACCATCTGCTGACCACCGGCAGCCTGTTTGCTAACCTTGCCAACAACTACGACAAGTTTAACTACACCAATCCGCCGCAGGACTCGCACTTACCGCGCGTGCGTACCCATGTGCGTGAGTATGTGCAGAATGATGTCTATGTGAATAACCTGCAAGCCAACTACTTCCAGCATCTGGGCAACGGCTTCTACGGTCAGGTCTACGGTGGTTATCTCGAAACCATGTTTGGCGGCGTGGGGGCAGAGGTGTTGTATCGCCCGCTGGATAGCAACTGGGCGTTTGGTCTGGATGCTAACTACGTTAAACAGCGCGACTGGCGTAGCGCGAAAGATATGATGAAATTCACCGATTACAGCGTGAAAACCGGACATCTGACCGCCTACTGGACGCCATCTTTCGCTCAGGATGTGTTAGTGAAAGCCAGCGTCGGGCAATATCTGGCAGGGGATAAAGGCGGCACGCTGGAAATCGCCAAACGCTTTGACAGCGGCGTGGTAGTGGGTGGGTATGCCACGATCACGAATGTTTCGAAAGAGGAGTACGGCGAAGGGGACTTCACCAAAGGCGTGTATATCTCTGTACCGTTGGATCTCTTCTCGTCTGGCCCGACTCGTAGCCGAGCGGCAATTGGCTGGACGCCGCTGACGCGTGACGGTGGTCAGCAACTTGGGCGTAAGTTCCAGTTGTATGACATGACCAGCGACCGAAGCGTCAATTTCCGCTAAGTCAGAGGAAAGGTGCCAGTTTTCGCACTCACTGGCACCTTCATTCTTAATGGCCTGTCGAGCCATCAGGAACGCAGTTCACCCCCGGTTTGCGATCTGGTGTGTAAAGGCGAAAACATTCTGTTTTCCTGTCCGTCGATATTGGTTGCAGGTCTGGTTGCCTGAGCGACTGGGCCATCATTGGGCTGGAGACATTGCTTTGCGGTAGGTCGGCTTTATCAGCAGTACCGAGCGGACCAGCATAAGCAGGAAGAACAGAGACTGATAACATCAAAGCAGCAAAATAAGGCTTCATTTTTACCACCTTTATCAGGTTACGTTTCATTTGTTCCAGAGGAACATTGTCGATTTTTCGCGCATTGCTGGTGGCTGGGAATCACCTGAATGGGTGATTTTTTGGACTGTGTGTTTTGCCAGATGCGACGTTGGTTGGGAGATGCCCATTTAATCGATCTGAACAAAACATACACAAAAAATATAGATCTCCGTCACATTTTTGCGTTATACAGGAAGCTCGCCATTGTGAAGGAGGTACTGCTATGACGTCACTCTCTCGTCCGCGCGTGGAGTTTATCTCCACCATTTTGCAGACCGTTCTCAATCTTGGCCTGTTGTGCCTCGGCCTGATTTTGGTTGTCTTCCTCGGCAAAGAAACGGTGCATCTGGCTGATGTGCTGTTCGCGCCAGAACAAGCCAGCAAATATGAGCTGGTGGAAGGGCTGGTGGTTTACTTTCTCTATTTCGAATTTATCGCGTTGATTGTGAAGTACTTTCAGTCCGGTTTTCACTTTCCCTTGCGTTACTTTGTCTATATCGGGATCACCGCCATTGTGCGCTTGATCATCGTCGATCATAAATCACCACTGGATGTGTTGATCTACTCGGCAGCGATCCTGCTACTGGTGATCACCTTATGGCTGTGTAATTCGAAACGGCTGAAGCGGGAGTAAAAAAAGGCGCTCCATAGAGCGCCGAATAACAGTCACAAGTTGGGATAACGTAAGTTGAGGGTGTAGCGGCATAACATTGGCAGAACAACATCTTTAACCTTTCACACCACCTGCCGTCAGTCCGTTGACCAGCCAGCGTTGAGCCAGCAAGAAGACGATGGTGATCGGTAATGCAGACATCACGGCAGCGGCGGCAAAGTCACCCCACAGGTAGTTTTGCGGGTTGAGGTATTGCTGCATTCCCACGGCCAGGGTGTAGCTGTTTACGTCACGCAGTAACAACGACGCGACCGGAACTTCAGTAATGGCAGCGATAAACGACAGGATGAACACCACCGCCAGAATCGGCACTGACAGCGGCAACAGGACAAGGCGGAAGGCCTGCCACGGTGTTGCACCATCCAGCGCCGCCGCTTCTTCCAGCGAACTGTCGATGGTTTCGAAATAGCCTTTGATGGTCCAGACATGCAGCGCAATCCCCCCCAGGTACGCGAAGATTACGCCGCCGTGAGTATTCAGGCCGATGAATGGAATGTACTCACCCAAACGATCAAATAACGCATACAACGCTACCAGTGAAAGCACCGCCGGGAACATCTGGAAAATCAGCATGCCTTTCAGCAGTGTCGCTTTACCAGGAAAGCGCATACGGGCGAAAGCGTAGGCGCAGGTGGTGGAGAGCGCAACAATGCCAATCGCGGAAATTCCGGCGACCTTTACTGAGTTCCACAGCCACAGCAGTACCGGGAACGGCGGTGGCGTAATGCGCCCATCAGCCTGTTCAACGCTAAAACCTAACGCCAGTTTCCAGTGATCCCAGGAGATTTGTTCCGGGATCAGGCTACCAGTCGCGAAGTTCCCCTGACGCAGAGAGATAGCGACGACCATCAGCAGCGGGAACATAATCGCCGCGATAAAAAGTAGCAGTAGCAGATGAGTAATAAACAAACGTGCTTTTTGCGATTTCGGTTGGACCATTGCCATTTTTGTTATCTCCCTTAATCAAACTTCATTCGCGTGGCTTTCAGGTTGACGATCGCCAGCGCACCCACCAGCAGGAAGATCAGCGTGGCAATTGCCGCCGCCAGACCGAAGTCCTGACCACCGCCGCCTTCAAAGGCGATGCGGTAGGTGTAGTTAACGAGCAGGTCGGTATAACCGGCTGGCGTGGTAGTGCCAAGACGATCCGGGCCGCCGTTAGTTAACAGTTGAATCAGCACGAAGTTATTAAAGTTAAAGGCGAAGCTGGCGATCATTAGCGGTGTGAGCGGCTTAATCAGCAGCGGCAGCGTAATTTTAAAGAAGTTCTGGAATGGACCTGCGCCATCCATTGCTGAGGCTTCATACAGATCGTCCGGAATCGCTTTCAACAAGCCCATGCAGAGGATCATCATGTACGGATAACCCAGCCAGGTGTTGACGATAATCAGCATCGTGCGGGCAGTGGTCGGATCGCTAAACCAGGCAGGCTTCACGCCAAATAGCGCGCTCAACATCATGTTGATTTCACCGAAGCTCTGGTTAAACAACCCTTTGAAAATCAAGATTGAAATAAACGATGGCACCGCGTAGGGCAGAATCAGCAGGACACGATAGACCGCTTTGCCGCGCAACGCTTCCCACTGCACCAGACACGCCAGAACCATGCCGACCGCCACTGTTAAAAAGACGGTGATTAGCGAGAACACCACGGTCCAGACGAAAATGGCGAGGAACGGTTTCTGAATGCCTTCGTCGGTGAAGACGCGGGTAAAGTTTTTCCAGCCGGTGGTCACGGTGTAACCGGGGCTTAACTTTTCATCGCCCCAGTTGCCGTCGGCGGTAATGGACTGGTAAAAACCAATTTGGTTATTCGGCCGATATTTCACACCGCTCTGGTTATTCGTCAGCGTGCCGTCACCGTCAAGTGTGTAGAGCGGCTGCGTGCCAGAAAACTGGCGCAGGGAGCTCATCATCACTTTGTTACCATCCGGCAGAATGGCAGTAATGTCACTCAGCGCCTGACGATTCTGGGTAATCACACGCAGATTCGCGCGCTCGCCTTCAGGCTGGGCGGCTGTTTCTTTTAGTTGCAGTTTTTGCTCGCCGCCAAATTTAAACGCGTCGGAGAGGTAATTTTTGCCAGTTTCGCCGTCGCTGAGCGCCAGTTGCCACTCATCGCCCGCCGGGTAAAGACCAAAGTTATAGGTTTTGCCTGCTTGCCAGGAGCGATCTAACAACACTTCCTGCGCACGTTCAAAAGTCAGCTGGTTAGTGCTGCTGTAGTTGGTGAAGGCAATGGCGATGGTGCAGACCAGAGGGAAAAGAACGAATAGCCCCATCCCAGCCATTCCCGGATAGACATAGCGCCAGGCGTAGGCTTTACGATTGGCGAAAATATAGAGCCCCGCTGAACTCAATATCAGCGTGGTAATGGCGAACAGGTATTCCCCTTGTGCGTACATTAAAACAACAAGGTAACCCACCAGCAGGCCGAGCAGACCTAACACTGACCATTTCAGCGCGTCGCTTTGCCACCAATGTTTCTTTTTAATGACATCCATGGGGTTCTTCCTCATTCCAGGACAGATAAAGCATTTACGCCTTATCCGACAACAACTGCCTGATGCGACGCTGACGCGTCTTATCAGGCCTACATACGTTTCGGTTTTGTAGGCCGGATAAGGCGTTTACGCCGCATCCGGCATGTCACTGCATTACTTGGTGATACGAGTCTGTGCATCTTTCAGCGCTGCATCCACAGTCTGACGACCGCTGGCGGCGTTGATCACGGCAGTACGCACGGCATACCAGAAAGCGGACATCTGCGGGATATTCGGCATAATTTCACCTTTCTGAGCGTTATCCATGGTGGCGGCAATACGAGGATCTTTCGCAAGTTCATCCTGATAGGACTTCAGCGCTACTGCACCCAGCGGTTTATCTTTATTAACCGCTTCCAGGCCTTCGTCAGTCAGCAGATAGTTTTCGAGGAACTCTTTCGCCAGCTCTTTGTTCGGACTGGCGGCGTTAATACCCGCGCTCAGTACGCCCACGAACGGTTTGGATGGCTGGCCCTTAAAGGTCGGCAGTACCGTTACACCATAATTCACTTTGCTGGTGTCGATGTTGGACCATGCCCACGGGCCGTTGATGGTCATCGCTGTTTCGCCTTTATTAAAGGCGGCTTCTGCGATGGAGTAATCGGTGTCCGCATTCATGTGTTTGTTTTTAATCAGGTCAACCAGGAAGGTCAGACCCGCTTTCGCGCCAGCGTTATCCACGCCCACATCTTTAATGTCGTACTTGCCGTTTTCGTACTTGAACGCATAACCCCCGTCAGCAGCAATCAGCGGCCAGGTGAAGTACGGTTCTTGCAGGTTGAACATTAGCGCGCTCTTACCTTTCGCTTTCAGTTCTTTATCCAGCGCTGGGATCTCTTCCCATGTTTTTGGCGGGTTCGGCAGCAGATCTTTGTTATAAATCAGCGATAACGCTTCGACAGAAATTGGGTAAGCAATCAGCTTGCCGTTGTAACGTACGGCATCCCAGGTAAACGGATACAGCTTGTCCTGGAACGCTTTGTCTGGGGTGATTTCAGCCAACAGGCCAGATTGAGCATAGCCACCAAAGCGGTCGTGCGCCCAGAAGATAATGTCAGGGCCATCGCCAGTTGCCGCAACCTGAGGGAATTTCTCTTCCAGTTTATCCGGATGCTCAACGGTGACTTTAATTCCGGTATCTTTCTCGAATTTCTTACCGACTTCAGCGAGGCCGTTGTAGCCTTTGTCGCCGTTAATCCAGATTACCAGTTTACCTTCTTCGATTTTGGCGAGAGCCGAGGCGGAAAACATCATCGTCGTTAATGCGGATAATGCGAGGATGCGTGCACCTGTTTTTATTTTCATAATCTATGGTCCTTGTTGGTGAAGTGCTCGTGAAAACACCTAAACGGACTCTAGTTTCTTTATACGGCAACCTCTTTCCATCCTCCTTGCCCCTACGCCCCTCCGTTGCTTTGTGTGATCTCTGTTACAGAATTGGCGGTAATGTGGAGATGCGCACATAAAATCGCCACGATTTTTGCAAGCAACTTCACGAAATTCCTTACATGGTCTCGGGTTAGTTCACAGAAGCCGCGTTCTCATCCTCCCGCCTCCTCCCCCATAAAAAAGCCAGGGGGTGGAGGATTTAAGCCATCTTCTGATGACGCATAGTCAGCCCATCATGAATGTTGCTGTCGATGACAGGTTGTAACAAAGGGAGAAGGGCATGGCGAGCGTACAGCTGCAAAATGTAACGAAAGCCTGGGGCGAGGTCGTGGTATCGAAAGATATCAATCTCGACATCCATGAAGGTGAATTCGTGGTGTTTGTCGGGCCGTCTGGCTGCGGAAAATCGACTTTACTGCGCATGATTGCCGGGCTTGAGACGATCACCAGCGGCGACCTGTTCATCGGTGAGAAACGGATGAATGACACACCGCCAGCAGAACGCGGCGTTGGTATGGTGTTCCAGTCTTACGCGCTCTATCCCCACCTGTCAGTAGCAGAAAACATGTCATTTGGCCTGAAACTGGCAGGCGCAAAAAAAGAGGTGATTAACCAACGCGTCAACCAGGTGGCGGAAGTGCTGCAACTGGCGCATTTGCTGGATCGCAAACCGAAAGCGCTCTCTGGTGGTCAGCGTCAGCGTGTGGCGATTGGCCGTACGCTGGTGGCCGAGCCAAGTGTATTTTTGCTCGATGAACCGCTCTCCAATCTCGATGCTGCACTGCGTGTGCAAATGCGTATCGAAATCTCCCGTCTGCATAAACGCCTGGGCCGCACAATGATTTATGTCACCCACGATCAGGTCGAAGCGATGACGCTGGCCGACAAAATCGTGGTACTGGACGCCGGTCGCGTGGCGCAGGTTGGGAAACCGCTGGAGCTGTACCACTATCCGGCAGACCGCTTTGTCGCCGGATTCATCGGTTCGCCAAAGATGAACTTCCTGCCGGTAAAAGTGACCGCCACCGCAATCGATCAAGTGCAGGTGGAACTGCCGATGCCGAATCGTCAGCAAGTCTGGCTGCCGGTTGAAAGCCGTGATGTCCAGGTTGGAGCCAATATGTCGCTGGGTATTCGCCCGGAACATCTACTGCCGAGTGATATCGCTGACGTCATCCTTGAGGGTGAAGTTCAGGTCGTCGAGCAGCTCGGCAACGAAACTCAAATCCATATCCAGATCCCTTCCATTCGTCAAAACCTGGTGTACCGCCAGAACGACGTGGTGTTGGTAGAAGAAGGTGCCACATTCGCTATCGGCCTGCCGCCAGAGCGTTGCCATCTGTTCCGTGAGGATGGCACTGCATGTCGTCGACTGCATAAGGAGCCGGGCGTTTAAGCACCCCACAAAACACACAAAGCCTGTCACAGGTGATGTGAAAAAAGAAAAGCAATGACTCAGGAGATAGAATGATGATTACTCTGCGCAAACTTCCTCTGGCGGTTGCCGTCGCAGCGGGCGTAATGTCTGCTCAGGCAATGGCTGTTGATTTCCACGGCTATGCACGTTCCGGTATTGGCTGGACAGGTAGCGGCGGCGAACAACAGTGTTTCCAGACTACCGGTGCTCAAAGTAAATACCGTCTTGGCAACGAATGTGAAACTTATGCTGAATTAAAATTGGGTCAGGAAGTGTGGAAAGAGGGCGATAAGAGCTTCTATTTCGACACTAACGTGGCCTATTCCGTCGCGCAACAAAATGACTGGGAAGCTACCGATCCAGCCTTCCGTGAAGCAAACGTGCAGGGTAAAAACCTGATTGAATGGCTGCCAGGCTCCACCATCTGGGCAGGTAAGCGTTTCTACCAACGTCATGACGTTCATATGATCGACTTCTACTACTGGGATATTTCTGGTCCTGGTGCCGGTCTGGAAAACATCGATGTTGGGTTTGGTAAACTCTCTCTGGCAGCAACCCGTTCCTCTGAAGCTGGTGGTTCTTCCTCTTTCGCCAGCAATAATATTTATGACTATACCAACGAAACCGCGAACGATGTATTCGACGTACGTTTAGCGCAGATGGAAATCAACCCGGGCGGCACGTTAGAGCTGGGTGTCGACTACGGTCGTGCCAATCTGCGTGATAACTATCGTCTGGTTGATGGTGCATCGAAAGATGGCTGGTTATTCACTGCAGAACATACTCAGAGTGTCCTGAAGGGCTTTAACAAGTTTGTTGTTCAGTACGCTACTGACTCGATGACCTCACAGGGTAAAGGTCTGTCGCAGGGTTCTGGCGTTGCGTTTGATAACGAAAAATTTGCCTACAATATCAATAACAACGGTCACATGCTGCGTATCCTCGACCATGGTGCGATCTCCATGGGCGACAACTGGGACATGATGTACGTGGGTATGTACCAGGATATCAACTGGGATAACGACAACGGCACCAAATGGTGGACCGTCGGTATTCGCCCGATGTACAAGTGGACGCCAATCATGAGCACCGTGATGGAAATCGGCTACGACAACGTCGAATCCCAGCGCACTGGTGACAAGAACAATCAGTACAAAATTACCCTCGCGCAACAATGGCAGGCTGGCGACAGCATCTGGTCACGCCCGGCTATTCGTGTCTTCGCAACCTACGCCAAGTGGGATGAGAAATGGGGTTATGACTACAACGGTAGCTCTTCAACCAACCCATACTACGGCAAAGCTGTTCCAGCTGATTTCAACGGCGGCAGCTTCGGACGTGGCGACAGCGACGAGTGGACCTTCGGTGCTCAGATGGAAATCTGGTGGTAATAGCAAAACCTGGGCCGGATAAGGCGTTCGCGCCGCTTCCGGCAATCAGCGCCTGATGCGACGCTTGCGCGTCTTATCAGGCCTACAACGGCTGTCAAATGTAGGCCGGATAAGGCGTTTACGCCGCATCCGGCATAAAAACAGGTTGTCATTATCTGAAAGGGGCGAAAGCCCCTCTGATTATCGGGTTTGGCGCGCTATTGCCTGGCTACCGCTGAACTCCAGATTTTGAGGTGAAAACAATGAAAATGAATAAAAGTCTCATCGCCCTCTGTTTATCAGCAGGGTTGCTGGCAAGCGCGCCTGGAATCAGCCTTGCCGATGTTAACTACGTACCGCAAAACACCAGCGACGCGCCAGCCATTCCATCTGCCGCGCTGCAACAACTCACCTGGACACCGGTCGATCAATCGAAAACCCAGACCACCCAACTGGCGACCGGTGGCCAACAACTGAACGTTCCCGGCATCAGTGGTCCGGTTGCTGCGTACAGCGTCCCGGCAAACATTGGCGAACTGACCCTAACGCTGACCAGCGAAGTGAACAAACAAACTAGCGTATTTGCGCCCAACGTGCTGATTCTTGATCAGAACATGACCCCATCAGCCTTTTTCCCCAGCAGTTATTTCACCTACCAGGAACCTGGCGTGATGAGCGCAGACCGTCTGGAAGGCGTTATGCGCCTGACACCGGCGTTGGGGCAGCAGAAACTTTATGTACTGGTCTTTACCACGGAAAAAGATCTCCAGCAGACGACCCAACTGCTCGACCCGGCAAAAGCCTATGCCAAAGGCGTCGGTAACTCGATCCCGGATATTCCTGACCCGGTTGCTCGTCATACCACCGATGGCTTACTGAAACTGAAAGTGAAAACGAACTCCAGTTCCAGCGTGTTGGTGGGGCCTCTATTTGGTTCTTCCGCTCCAGCTCCGGTTACGGTAGGCAACACGGCGGCACCAGCTGTGGCTGCACCCGCTCCGGCACCGGTGAAGAAAAGCGAGCCGATGCTCAACGACACGGAAAGTTATTTTAATACCGCGATCAAAAACGCTGTCGCGAAAGGTGATGTTGATAAGGCGTTAAAACTGCTTGATGAAGCTGAACGCCTGGGGTCGACATCTGCCCGTTCCACCTTTATCAGCAGTGTAAAAGGCAAGGGGTAATTACGCCCCACAGTGCTGATTTTGCAACAACTGGTGCGTCTCCTGACGCACCTTTTTTTATGCTTATTTCCTGGGATATGAGCGATTTTTTATAGTACTTCGCTTCTTCTTCACTAAGAATGTGCATTATCTCAATGCCATATCAGAGATTCTTTTCCTATCCCCGGTAGTGTCTGGACGCTCAGGCTACTTTTCCAGGTTATTTTATTTCTGTAATACAGAGGTTTTATGATAGGTCATATCACAAATTCTGGCGGCAATAGCTCTTTGATGAAACATGATGTGGTGCAAGGAAATAATAAATTAGATCTTGATTTACTACGTAATTTCAATGGGGTACCAAGGTTAAATCGAGAAAATTTTATTTATATCAGCAATATATTTTTAAATATAAAGCAACGGAACGAAAAAAATCATTCAATAAATATGTTTCGTGAAGTCTCAATCAGTAATGATATTATAAGCGTAAAATTTTATAGAAATGAAAAAATAGAATGTGCTTGTGATTTTCTGATGGATAAAGATGCGCAGGGGTATATCGACCTGTCTGATTTGGATTTAACAAGTTGCCATTTTAAAGGTGACGTTATTTCGGAGGTGTCTTTTTTATCGTCAAATCTACAACATGCAACTTTCGAATGTAAAGAAATTGAGAATTGCAATTTTACTAAGGCAACAGTTAATAATGTCATATTTAAATGTCGACGTTTACACAATGTGATTTTTCTCAAAGCGAGTGGCGAATGTGTTGATTTTAGCCAAAATATTCTTGATACCGTTGACTTCTCGCAGAGTCAACTTGGTCATAGTAATTTTCGCGAATGTCAGATTAAAAATTCAAACTTCGATAATTGTTATCTTTATGCTTCGCACTTCACCAGAGCAGAATTTCTTTCTACCAAAGAAATATCATTTATTAAATCGAATCTGACAGCTGTTATGTTTGATCATGTGCGAATGTCGACAGGGAATTTTAAAGACTGCATTACAGAGAAATTGGCATTAACGATTGATTACTCAGATATATTTGGTAATGAAGATCTTGATGGTTATATCAATGGCATTATCCAAATGATTAATACGTTGCCTGATAATGCAGTGAAATTAAAATCCGTTCTGGCAGTCAAACTGGTGATGCAATTAAAAATTCTTAATATTGTTAATAAAAACTTTATTGAGAATATGAAAAACACATTTAGTCATTATCCTTATGTGAGCAATCCAATTATACGTAGCTATTTATATCATGATGAAGATGATAAGTTCGATATTTTTATGCGTCAACATCGTTTTAGTAAGGTGAAATTTGATGTCACACAGATGAATACTTTCATTAATAGATTTCGTGTGAATAAATGGTTGATTGATCAAAATAATAATTTTTTTATCCAACTTATCGATCAGGCTCTACGATCATCGGATGAGATTATCAGAGAAAATGCCTGGTATCTTTATAAAGAGTGGATACGCAGTGATAATATATCACCTGTATTTAAAGAAGTTGACGATTATTTAAGAACATTTAACGCCAAGCAATTAACACAAAACGACAATATCTTTATCCTGTTTTCCTCTGTCGATGATGGGCCAGTTATGGTGGTAAGCTCCCAGCGCTTACATGATATGTTGAATCCTACAAAAGATACCCATTGGAATTCCCCCTATATCTTTAAATCCAGACATGAAATGCTGCCTGTTAATATTACTCCGGAAACACTTTTTGGCTCCACATCTCATGATGAACATGCGCTTTTCCCAATTTTTACTGCAAGTTGGCGAGCTATCCATAAAAAGAATAAAGGTGTGTAAGTAAAGGAAAACATCACCATTCCTGGCATCCCGGGCGGTGATGCCCCTATGGTTGCTCTTGCCAGCACGGGCATCGGCAAGCGTAAGGTTCAACAGCGTTTTATCACTTCATGCGATTGTTGCGTTTTTGTTGCGCATTAGATCACTTAATTTGCTATACATCTCCCGTAAACACTTTTCTGCGATACAATGCCTTTACGTTATGTAACGGAGAGTTCGGCATGTCACACCCCGCGTTAACGCAACTGCGTGCGCTGCGCTATTTTACAGAGATCCCTTCCCTGGATCCGCAACTGCTCGACTGGTTGTTGCTGGAAGATTCCATGACGAAACGTTTTGAGCAGCAGGGAAAAACAGTGAGCGTGACGATGATCCGCGAAGGGTTTGTCGGGCAGAATGAAATCCACGAAGAACTGCCATTGTTGCCGAAAGAGTCCCGTTACTGGTTACGTGAAATTTTGTTATGTGCCGATGGTGAACCGTGGCTTGCCGGTCGTACCGTCGTTCCTGAGTCAACGTTAAGCGGGCCGGAGCTGGCGTTACAAAAATTGGGTAAAACGCCGTTAGGACGCTATCTGTTCACATCATCGACATTAACCCGGGACTTTATTGAGATAGGCCGTGATGCCGGACTGTGGGGGCGACGTTCCCGCCTGCGATTAAGCGGTAAACCGCTGTTGCTAACCGAACTGTTTTTACCGGCGTCACCGTTGTACTAAGAGGAAAAAAATATGGAGTGGAGTCTGACGCAGAATAAGCTGCTGGCGTTTCATCGCTTAATGCGTACGGATAAGCCAATTGGCGCGTTACTGCTGCTCTGGCCAACATTATGGGCACTGTGGGTAGCGACACCGGGCGTTCCCCAGCTCTGGATCCTGGCGGTGTTTGTCGCGGGTGTCTGGCTGATGCGCGCTGCTGGTTGTGTGGTGAATGATTATGCTGACCGCAAGTTTGATGGTCATGTTAAGCGTACGGCGAACCGACCACTTCCCAGCGGCGCGGTAACGGAGAAAGAGGCGCGTGCGCTGTTTGTCGTGCTGGTACTGATTTCGTTTTTACTGGTGCTGACGCTGAATACGATGACCATTCTGTTGTCGATTGCCGCGCTGGCGCTGGCGTGGGTGTACCCGTTTATGAAGCGGTATACCCATCTACCGCAAGTGGTGCTGGGGGCGGCGTTTGGCTGGTCGATTCCAATGGCTTTTGCCGCTGTGAGTGAGTCGGTGCCGTTGAGTTGCTGGTTAATGTTCCTCGCCAATATTCTCTGGGCGGTGGCTTACGACACGCAGTATGCGATGGTTGACCGCGATGATGATGTGAAGATTGGCATTAAATCCACCGCAATCCTGTTCGGCCAATACGATAAATTGATTATTGGTATTTTGCAGATTGGCGTACTGGCGCTGATGGCGATCATCGGTGAGTTAAATGGCTTAGGCTGGGGATATTACTGGTCAATTCTGGTGGCTGGCGCGCTGTTTGTTTATCAACAAAAACTGATTGCCAACCGTGAGCGAGAAGCCTGCTTTAAGGCATTTATGAATAATAACTATGTTGGTCTGGTACTGTTTTTAGGGCTGGCAATGAGTTACTGGCATTTCTGATGATGTAAAAAAGCCGGATGATCATCCGGCTTTCTTCTGGGCTGCCTGATGCGCTGCGCTTCTCAGGCCTACACAACATATCGCAATTTATTGAATTTGCAGATCATGGTAGGCCGAATAAGGCGTTTGCGCCGCATCTGGCAATTCTCACTGATTACCCTTCGCCCTGCGTCGCACTCTCAATCGTCAAACGCACGTCTGATGTAATCAACTCCGCCAGCAATTGATAAACCTTCATCGTTTCTGCCGGTTCGGCGTCGCCGCTATCGCTGATATATCCTTCATCACGCAGTGTCAGCACCAGAGAACTGAACACCGCCTTGTCGAAGAACTCCGGCGCGTTGATACCGTGCAGCACGGAGAGACGTTGCGCGACGGTGCGGCTCTCTTTTTCCAGCGTACCGCGGTTGATCGACGGGTTGGCGCTCAACAGCCAGAAGGTGATGGCATAACGTTGCAGCGTTTCGCGCGCGCCTGCGGCCAGCA
The DNA here is from genome assembly GCF_002965285.1 of Escherichia sp. MOD1-EC5990. Lineage (NCBI taxonomy): Bacteria > Pseudomonadati > Pseudomonadota > Gammaproteobacteria > Enterobacterales > Enterobacteriaceae > Escherichia > Escherichia sp. MOD1-EC5990. The sequence continues at coordinate 39,023 of NZ_PTRV01000009.1, forward strand.
GCTGTAGCGTGCGAGAATGCGCCGGGTTGATATGCAACTCATCATCTTGCAGGGTAATCAGACCCTGACGTTGCATCTCATTTGCCAGCGCATCAATAACGTCTGGCAATTCGTCGCGATCCCAGCGCAGGAACAGCTCCGCTTTCAGCATTGGGTAAAGCACATTGACGTGCTCCATCAATACGTCGCGGGAGATGTGGCGATGCTGAGTGACAATTGCCGCCATCAGCGAAGGCAGCACCAACATATGCGCAATGTTGTTGCGATAGTAGGTCATCAACACCGCTTGCTCGCGCGGCAGAATGATGATGTCGCCGATAGTGTCTTTCTCGACTTCAAACTTGTTCATTTGCAGCGCGTGATCGATAAGCTCGCTGGCGCTGGCTGAAGGAACGGTAGAGTCCGTGGAGTAAGGTACATTGCGCATCAGATCCAGGTAGCAGTTGAGTTGCTCGGTTAACTGCTCGCGGGTGAGTGAGCGCTGACGTGACGCCAGAAGCGCAGTACAGCACAGGTTCATGGCGTTTGCCGCGCCTGCGTTGTTAATGCGTACCATCAGATCGGCAGCAATATTATTGACCGTCGGCGTTAACCAGGCCGGACGCACCGCTTCGATGGGATCGATAGATTCACGCCAGTCTGGTACGTGCTGGTTAAGGTAGGTCATCAACGGCATTGGTTCACCGAAGTTGACGTAACCCTGACCGAGATTACGCAGCTTGCTTAAACCGCGCAGCATCTGCGGCAGGCTCTCTTTCTCTTTCGTTGCACCGCGCAGTTCTTTGGCGTAAGTACCCACTTCCATGACGTGCTCATAACCGATGTAGATCGGAATCAGCGTAATCGGACGCGTGCCGCCACGCAGCATCGCCTGAATGGTCATCGACAGTGTACCGGTTTTCGGATCCAGCAAACGCCCCGTACGGGAACGACCGCCTTCCACAAAGTACTCGACGGAATAACCACGGCTGAATAGTTCGCCGAGATACTCACGGAAAACGGTGGAATAGAGCTTATTGCCTTTAAACGTACGGCGAATAAAGAACGCACCCAGACGGCGGAAAATCGGCCCGGCAGGCCAGAAGTTCAGGTTGATCCCGGCGGCGATATGCGGTGGCACCAGCCCCTGGTGATAGAGCACGTAAGAAAGCAGCAGGTAGTCCATGTGACTGCGGTGGCAAGGCACATATACCAGCTCATGACCGTCATGAGCCAGCTGGCGAACGCGCTCAGCGTTATGGACGTTAATGCCCTGATAAAGTCGGTTCCAGGTGAAGCCCAGAATACGGTCAGTCAGGCGAATCATCTCGTAAGAGAAATTCGCCGCAATCTCTTCCATCAGTGCAATGGCGTTCTGCTGCGCTTTTTCATGGGAGATTTTTTTGCTGCGCGCTTCATCTTCTACCGCTTTGGCAATGGCGCGGGAGGCGAGCAGCTTATTAAACAGATCCTGACGGGCAGGAAGACGTGGACCTACGGCAGCCAGACGCTGACGAGCAAAGTGCATACGTGCCACGCGCGCTAGTTTCTGGGCGATAGTTTTATCCGTGCCGTGTTCATCGGCCATGCGGCGCAGAGAAACTGACGGTGAGAAACGCACAAAACTGTCGCGACCGAGCCACAGTACGGCGAAAAATTTCTGTACGCCGTTAAGCATACGCAGCGGCGGGTTCACTTCGCCTTTTTCACGCCCCGGCGCGCGACCAAACATCACCGATACTGGCACCATCTGCACATCCAGATTTGGGTTGCTACGGTGCAAATCGAGATAGTCGTGGAACAGCTTAATAGACTCTTCTTTCGGCGTGTAATAGGTGAACACACGCGGCCCGCCGTGAATGAACACATAGCGCGGCAGTAGCGTGCCGTCGATTTCCAGCGGCTCTAACGGGTCAGGCAAGTCATGTGCCAGACACTGGGCGCGCAACGTCAGCAAATCTGCTTTCGAGTTGTACGGTAAAACGTACATAATTGGACGAGAGGTATCCAGTCCCAGTTCCGGGGCAGGATCTGCCGGAATAGACTTGCTTTTTACCAGGATGCTTAATGGTAAATTCAGTAATTTGTAGTAAATTCGTGGCCAGCCGGACATAAACGATGTAAAGCCTCTGGTTAATAATGCAAATGCGCGGCAAGGATAGCAGAAACTCATGGGAAATTCTGTGGTATCCGCTCATGTTTCGCGCGGCGTTACGCAAACCCGAATCATCGGATTTAACGGTACACTGATATTGACGCTCATAATGTAAAAAGGTTCTTTCAATGGCCAATAATACCACTGGATTCACTCGAATTATCAAAGCTGCTGGCTATTCCTGGAAGGGGTTACGCGCGGCATGGATCAACGAAGCGGCATTCCGTCAGGAAGGCGTAGCGGTATTGTTGGCGGTGGTCATCGCCTGCTGGCTGGATGTGGACGCGATTACTCGCGTGCTGCTTATCAGCTCCGTCATGCTGGTGATGATTGTGGAAATTCTCAATAGTGCCATTGAAGCCGTGGTTGACCGAATTGGCTCTGAATACCATGAGCTTTCCGGACGCGCTAAAGATATGGGGTCCGCTGCGGTACTGATCGCGATTATCGTCGCCGTGATTACCTGGTGCATCCTGTTATGGTCGCATTTTGGATAACCCTTCCAGAATTCGATAAATCTCTGGTTTATTGTGCAGTTTATGGTTCCAAAATCGCCTTTTGCTGTATATACTCACAGCATAACTGTATATACACCCAGGGGGCGGAATGAAAGCGTTAACGGCCAGGCAGCAAGAGGTGTTTGATCTCATCCGTGATCACATCAGCCAGACAGGTATGCCGCCGACGCGTGCGGAAATCGCGCAGCGTTTGGGGTTCCGTTCCCCAAACGCGGCTGAAGAACATCTGAAGGCGCTGGCACGCAAAGGCGTTATTGAAATTGTTTCCGGCGCATCACGCGGGATTCGTCTGTTACAGGAAGAGGAAGAGGGGTTGCCACTGGTAGGTCGTGTGGCTGCCGGTGAACCGCTTCTGGCGCAGCAGCACATTGAAGGTCATTATCAGGTTGATCCTTCCTTGTTCAAACCGAATGCGGATTTCCTGCTGCGCGTCAGCGGGATGTCGATGAAAGATATCGGCATTATGGATGGCGACTTGCTGGCTGTGCATAAAACTCAGGACGTACGTAATGGTCAGGTCGTCGTCGCTCGTATTGATGACGAAGTTACCGTTAAGCGTCTGAAAAAACAGGGCAATAAAGTCGAACTGTTGCCAGAAAACAGTGAGTTTAAACCGATTGTCGTTGACCTTCGTCAGCAAAGCTTCACGATTGAAGGGCTGGCGGTTGGGGTTATTCGCAACGGCGACTGGCTGTGACATATCTCTGAGACCGCGATGCCGCCTGGCGTCGCGGTTTGTTTTTCATCTCTCTTCATCAGGCTTGTCTGCATGGCATTCCTCACTTCATCTGATAAAGCACTCTGGCATCTCGCCTTACCCATGATTTTCTCCAATATCACCGTCCCGTTGCTTGGGCTGGTCGATACGGCGGTTATTGGTCATCTTGATAGTCCGGTTTATCTGGGCGGTGTGGCGGTTGGTGCAACGGCGACCAGCTTTCTCTTTATGCTGTTGCTGTTTTTGCGCATGAGCACCACCGGGCTTACTGCGCAGGCTTATGGTGCCCAAAATCCCCAGGCATTAGCCCGTGCGCTGGTACAGCCGTTGCTGTTGGCTCTGGGGGCTGGGGCGTTAATTGCGCTACTGCGTACGCCGATTATCGATCTGGCGCTGCATATTGTTGGCGGTAGCGAAGCAGTGCTGGAACAGGCGCGGCGCTTTCTTGAAATCCGCTGGTTAAGCGCACCGGCGTCGCTGGCGAATCTGGTGTTACTTGGCTGGCTACTCGGCGTGCAATATGCCCGTGCGCCAGTAATTTTGTTAGTAGTCGGCAATATTCTCAACATAGTGCTGGATGTCTGGCTGGTGATGGGGCTGCATATGAACGTGCAGGGCGCTGCGCTGGCGACGGTTATTGCAGAATATGCAACATTGCTGATTGGTCTGCTACTAGTGCGTAAAATCATCAAAACACGCGGTATCTCCGGCGAAATGCTGAAAAAAGCCTGGCGAGGTAATTTCCGCCGTTTGCTGGCGCTTAACCGCGATATCATGCTGCGCTCGCTGTTGCTGCAACTCTGTTTTGGTGCGATCACCGTACTTGGCGCACGACTTGGAAGTGACATCATCGCGGTAAACGCGGTTCTGATGACTCTACTCACCTTTACCGCCTATGCGCTTGATGGTTTTGCCTACGCGGTTGAAGCGCATTCAGGTCAGGCGTACGGTGCGCGCGACGGGAGCCAGCTATTGGAGGTCTGGCGCGCAGCGTGCCGCCAGTCGGGGATCGTTGCACTGCTGTTTTCGGTGATTTATTTACTGGCAGGGGAACACATCATTGCGTTGTTGACGTCGTTAACCCAGATTCAACAGCTGGCCGACCGCTATCTTATCTGGCAGGTGATTTTGCCATTGGTCGGTGTCTGGTGTTATCTACTGGACGGCATGTTTATAGGCGCAACGCGTGCGGCTGAAATGCGTAACAGTATGGCGGTAGCAGCAGCAGGTTTTGCCCTGACGCTCCTTACGCTGCCGTGGCTGGGCAATCATGGTTTGTGGTTGGCGTTAACTGTCTTTCTGGCGCTGCGCGGGCTTTCTCTGGCAGCTATCTGGCAGCGTCACTGGCGCAACGGTACCTGGTTTGCAGCAACGTGACGGTTAAAAATTCTGAATAAATAATCCTGGGTAAAATTCCTGACTACACTTAATCTCACGTTCAGAAGAAAAGTGAGCGTACTCTCATTCACAACCTAACGATGAGGTCTTGATTATGAATAAAGATGAAGCCGGCGGTAACTGGAAACAGTTTAAAGGTAAAGTGAAAGAGCAATGGGGCAAACTGACCGATGATGATATGACGGTCATTGAAGGTAAACGTGATCAACTGGTCGGTAAAATCCAGGAACGTTATGGTTATCAGAAAGATCAGGCAGAAAAAGAGGTCGTGGATTGGGAAACCCGCAATGAATATCGCTGGTAATTAATCCCTTCTGCCCGACGTGTACAAGGATGTACGCCCTGTTAGCGAGATTTCTTTTTCACCTGAATAGAGTGGTCATGGTGGCACTGTTCAGGATGACGACACGCTTCTATTTCTACACATGCTGAACATAATCCATGTGCTTCAATCACATTATGCCGCAGGGCAAAACCCATTTTTGCCGCCAGCGTATGCATGATGTCCTCCACACCTTCCGCACACTCTTCTTTCACCGCACCGCAGCGATCGCAAATAAACATAGCTGAAGTATGCGTTGGCTGGTCGAACAGATGACAGAGCACATAACTGTTGGTGGATTCCACCTTATGCACAAAACCTTGCTCAAGCAGAAAATCCAGCGCGCGATAAACCGTAGGCGGCTTGGCTTGCGGTTCAGCTTCGCGCAGCAAATCAAGCAGATCGTAAGCGCTGATAGCGCCATCCTGCAGACTCATCAGGCGTAACACTTCCAGGCGCTGCGGGGTCAGGCGCACATTACGCTGCGCACAGAGTTTTTCAGCCTGCGCTAATAATTCCTGCGTTGTGGTCTTTTCCATCGGGCACCTCAAGGTGTGGGTTAAGAATGTCCTTACTTTACCATGTTCCAGGAAAAACACCGAGAACCCTTATTGTTGTTGTAATGTTGATTTTCTGTTTCATAGGTAAGGTGTTGTATAGCCAGGTGACACCATTATCAACATGACAATAATTATTACTCCATTTTTAAATACATTGCTTGAAGTTAACTCGCTATTTATTTAAATGCGTTTGAAAGTATGCCTACAGATCAGAAATTATGAGCGATTTTTGATAGTGACTTTTTATCAAATGAATTATAAGAATGATACAGCTCGGTAAAAAGGTGGATAAATTATGTCAAGTATAATAGGAAGTTCAAGAGATTACTTTAATAAAAGCCTCAACTCAAATCAATACGATAATAAAAATGTAAGCTCGGGAAAACTTAAGGATCTGTATAATAAATCGGTTGATTATGCAACGATGAGTAATCGCGCTGCGATTATTGCAAAAATAGATTTGTTTATTCAGAGGATTACCCATAATTTATGGACTGCAAGTGAAAAGAATGTTTCCTTAATTGGACGAATAAATGCTCTCAAAGATTGGGTTGACGAGTGTATTGTAGAGTGCACTAATGAGCAATTAGGTGATCGTGACTATATTTCTGCATTTGTAGAACGGGCGATTTTTCATTATGCGATGGATTTTGTTTGTAATCCAATGGAAAATAGCGATGCAACTCTAATAGACAGGTGTACTTTCGATGTAATAAATCAGAATGACCTTCCCTCCGCAATTCAGCTATTTTATGATAAACCCTATGGTAAAGTACCTGTAGCGTCATTACATCTAAAAACTGTAAGCGAAGGTTTTTTAAATTTGGAAAATGCATATAAAGCAAAGAACGATGCTCGCTTAAAACCCTTGGCTTCCCTTTTACTTTCATTCTCATATGGTAGTGCATCAGCTGATATCATAGCAACAGCACAAAAAGTTAATGATTATTGTGAAAACCACATAACAAGTCAGATAAAAATATTATCTCGTCAAGTGATGAAAAAAAGCCTGATGGATATGAAAGAATTAGTAGATAAAAATGAACTGGATTTTAATTTAATTCTGAATGAGAGGAAAAAGAAGGCTGAAGAAGACAATAAAGACATCACAGACATTACAAAAATGCAGGCTGCAGGTGAGACGTTAATTAAATTCGTTCAATCATTTGACCCAGACTCAACGGGACCCATTGTAATTGGCAAAGATATGAATGACAAAGATATAAATGACAACGATCTCATTAACGAAGATATTATTAAGTTCATTTATGACCTATTCGGTATTGTGTTAAAAAAATAAAATATGAATTTTCTCTGTAGTATGGAATTTTTTACATAAAAGAACCCAACATTGCTTGGGTTCTTTTTTATCTATCATTGCCATTCGCCGCGAGATAGTTCAACACGCTTTTATGTATGATTTTTTATTTATCGTCGAAACTGAATTGTTTATCATTGCTTTTCACAACGCTAACATCTAATAAGATTATTTCTTCAATTCGCGAGAGCGTCACGCTTTGAAGGAATCTCATTTTTCTTTTTCAAAGAGCCAGGCGCTTCCTGTTGTTATGGTATAGTACCCCGCTATTGAGCCTCCTGAACAGTGATGCTGAATAACATAACTCCATGATATATCGTTAAAATAATCTCTACATTTGAAAATGCACGGTAATTCTGAAATGCAAAAAATCAACCAAACCAGCGCAATGCCTGAAAAAACTGACGTTCACTGGAGTGGTCGGTTTAGCGTTGCACCAATGCTCGACTGGACGGACAGACACTGCCGTTATTTCCTGCGTCTGCTTTCCCGCAATACGTTGCTGTATACAGAAATGGTGACCACAGGGGCGATTATTCACGGTAAAGGTGATTACCTGGCGTACAGTGAAGAAGAACATCCGGTAGCGTTGCAACTGGGCGGTAGCGATCCGGCGGCGCTGGCGCAGTGTGCGAAGCTGGCAGAAACGCGCGGATATGATGAGATCAACCTGAATGTCGGCTGCCCGTCTGACCGGGTACAGAACGGCATGTTTGGTGCGTGCCTGATGGGCAATGCGCAGCTGGTTGCCGACTGCGTGAAAGCGATGCGCGATGTCGTATCGATTCCGGTGACGGTGAAAACGCGTATTGGCATTGACGACCTGGACAGCTATGAATTTCTCTGCGATTTCATCAACACCGTTTCCGGTAAAGGCGAGTGTGAGATGTTCATCATCCACGCACGTAAAGCCTGGCTTTCTGGGTTAAGCCCGAAAGAAAACCGTGAAATCCCGCCGCTCGATTATCCGCGTGTGTATCAACTGAAGCGCGACTTTCCGCATCTGACGATGTCGATTAACGGTGGTATCAAGTCGCTGGAAGAGGCTAAAGCGCATTTGCAACATATGGATGGCGTGATGGTAGGGCGCGAGGCGTATCAGAATCCGGGTATTCTGGCGGCGGTAGACCGAGAGATTTTTGGTTCCTCGGATACCGATGCCGATCCGGTAGCGGTGGTGCGTGCCATGTATCCGTATATTGAGCGTGAGCTCAGCCAGGGAACTTATCTGGGCCATATTACCCGGCATATGCTGGGGCTGTTCCAGGGTATTCCTGGCGCGCGGCAGTGGCGGCGTTATTTAAGTGAAAATGCCCATAAAGCGGGTGCTGACATTAACGTGCTGGAACACGCGCTCAAACTGGTGGCAGATAAGCGTTAACTTTTCACCAAAAAGTAGTCAAATTCACCACGCCCTGCGCACCGTCGCGGGGCGTTTTGCTGTTAAATCAATAGATTAGTTTTGGCATGATTCTTGTAATGCCAGCAAGAGATTTCATATTTGGGAGAGCATCATGCTGGAACTACTTTTTGTGATTGGCTTTTTTGTCATGCTGATGGTCACCGGCGTTTCGTTGCTGGGTATTATCGCTGCGCTGGTTGTGGCGACGGCCATTATGTTCCTCGGCGGTATGCTGGCATTGATGATTAAGTTGCTGCCGTGGCTGTTATTGGCGATTGCGGTGGTGTGGGTTATTAAGGCGATTAAAGCACCAAAAGTGCCGAAATATCAGCGCTATGACCGTTGGCGTTACTAAGGGATTGTGCGGACGATCACAACCTAAGGTTTTATCCTTAGAACAAAATAGGAATTGATAATCAAATCTGTCACTATTGCGCCTCTAACAGATTCATCGTGCTGTACCCTACATACAGCCGAACTATAAAAAGAAAGGGCTTCCCAGGTGGAAGCCCTATTTCTTTTATGGAATCAACAGGCTGGAGCCTTGCGTCGCCCGGCTTTCCAGAATCGCATGCGCACGCTGTGCATCCTTAAGCGGATATTTCTGCTGCTCGGTGACATCGACCTTAATCACACCGCTGGCAATCAAAGAGAACAGTTCATTACTGGCCTCGGTTAATTCCTCCCGCGTGGTGATATAGCCTTGCAGGGAAGGGCGTGTCACATACAACGAGCCTTTTTGATTGAGAATGCCTAAGTTCACACCGGTAACCGCACCTGATGAGTTGCCAAAACTGACCATTAAGCCGCGGCGTTGCAGGCAATCCAGCGACCGTTCCCAGGTGTCTCTGCCCACGGAATCGTACACCACGCGCACTTTCTTGCCACCGGTGATCTCTTTTAACCGCTCGACCAGATTCTCTTCGCGATAGTTAATAACCTGCCATGCGCCCGCTTTTAGCGCACTCTGCGCTTTTTGCGCGGTTCCCACGGTGCCGATAAGTTTCGCCCCAAGGGCTTTTGCCCACTGGCAGGCAATTAAGCCAACGCCGCCAGCCGCTGCGTGGAACAGGAACTGCTCATCAGGTTTAATTTCATAGGTTTTGCGCAGCAGATAATAAACCGTTAAGCCTTTCAGGAATGATGCCGCCGCTTGCTCAAAAGAAATTGCCGCGGGCAGAATCGCCGCTTTATCGGCATTGACGTTATGCACAGAGCTGTAAGCGCCTAATGCCGACTGTGCATAGACTACGCGATCGCCTGCCTTAATATGCTTTACACCACTGCCGACTTTACTCACGATGCCTGCCGCTTCGGTACCTAATCCGCTGGGTAGCGATGGCGGCGGATAAAGGCCGCTGCGGATATACGTGTCGATAAAATTGATGCCGATGGCTTTATTTTCGACCTGGATTTCATTCTCCGCCGGATCGGCAGGAGTGAACTCTACGGCTTGAAGTACTTCCGGGCCACCGTGCTTATGAAATTCAATTCGTGTTGCCATGTGTCCTCCAGAACGTATCGTCAGGGTCTGCTTCATATGGTAAAGTTTCGACCCATTCTTTATCTCGGTAACTCCATTCACTATGGCAGGAAATAAACCCTTCAACAAACAGCAGGCTGAACCCCGCGAACGCGATCCACAAGTTGCCGGGCTGAAAGTGCCTCCGCACTCGATCGAAGCGGAGCAGTCGGTGTTGGGCGGTTTAATGCTGGATAACGAACGCTGGGACGATGTAGCCGAGCGTGTGGTGGCGGACGATTTTTATACCCGACCACACCGTCATATCTTTACCGAAATGGCGCGTTTGCAGGAAAGCGGTAGTCCTATCGATCTGATTACCCTTGCGGAATCGCTGGAACGTCAGGGGCAACTCGACAGCGTTGGTGGTTTTGCTTACCTGGCAGAGTTGTCAAAAAATACGCCAAGTGCGGCGAACATCAGTGCCTATGCGGACATCGTGCGTGAACGTGCCGTTGTCCGTGAAATGATCTCTGTCGCGAATGAGATTGCCGAAGCCGGTTTTGATCCGCAGGGGCGAACCAGCGAAGATCTATTGGACCTGGCTGAATCCCGCGTCTTTAAAATTGCCGAAAGTCGTGCAAACAAAGACGAAGGGCCGAAGAACATCGCCGATGTGCTCGACGCAACCGTGGCGCGTATTGAGCAGCTGTTTCAGCAGCCACACGATGGCGTTACCGGGGTAAACACCGGTTATGACGATCTCAACAAAAAAACCGCTGGTTTGCAGCCGTCGGATTTGATCATCGTCGCAGCGCGTCCGTCGATGGGTAAAACGACATTTGCGATGAACCTCGTCGAAAACGCGGCGATGTTGCAAGATAAACCGGTACTTATCTTCTCTCTGGAGATGCCATCAGAACAGATTATGATGCGTTCTCTGGCGTCGCTGTCGCGTGTTGACCAGACTAAAATCCGTACCGGGCAGCTGGATGATGAAGACTGGGCGCGTATTTCCGGCACCATGGGTATTTTGCTCGAAAAACGCAATATCTATATTGATGATTCCTCCGGCCTGACACCAACGGAAGTGCGCTCCCGCGCGCGGCGTATTGCCCGAGAACATGGCGGCATTGGGCTTATCATGATCGACTACCTGCAACTGATGCGCGTACCGGCGCTTTCCGATAACCGTACGCTGGAAATTGCAGAAATCTCCCGCTCGCTGAAAGCACTGGCGAAAGAACTGAACGTGCCGGTGGTGGCGCTGTCCCAGTTGAACCGTTCTCTGGAACAACGTGCCGACAAACGCCCGGTCAACTCCGACCTGCGTGAATCTGGCTCTATCGAGCAGGATGCGGACTTGATCATGTTTATTTACCGTGATGAGGTTTATCACGAGAATAGTGATTTAAAAGGCATCGCGGAAATTATTATCGGTAAACAACGTAACGGCCCTATCGGTACGGTACGTTTGACCTTTAATGGTCAGTGGTCACGCTTCGATAATTACGCAGGGCCGCAGTACGACGATGAATAATCAATTTGCCGGTTAAACACCGGCAAAATTTTTATCGGCGGGATTGGGCCTGATTATATTGCTCTTCTTTATAATCTTCAGGTTGAAGACTATCGTAATCAATATTGTCATAGATAGCTTCTATGTCGCCAGCAACGGTGAATCCTGCATCAGTCAGTAATTTTTTAACACGATTGTATTCATGTTGTTCAGTATCTTCATCGCCATAAAAATAGGTGAACATCAGGTAATTGGGCACGGTATCGGCGACTAGTTCATAGTTAGCTTCATCATTCAGCCGAACCACTTGCGCTTTATCGAGGGGGATCGCATTGGGACCTCGCCATAAGCCGACAAAACCTTCATGATCTTGCCCAAACCAGCTGATTAATTTATTCGTCGCCTTTATTGCCGTCACATTATCCTGAATTTCAGGGATGGCGAGTTCTTCTTCATTTAAATAACTGTTATCAGAAGGGGCATCCCAATTTGGATCGTCGGTTAATGTAAGCTGTAGCTCATCAATGATTTCTTTAATTTGATTACGTTTGTTTTTGAGTAGTTCCAGGTCTGGGGTCATTACTATCTCCTTGTAAAATGCTTTTCCTGAGTTCGTTGAACTGCTTTATTCCGCCGGACTTTCAATCCCTTTTTTTAGCCACTCTTTAAGGCTCAGAACCGAGTTATCTTCGTCTTCGTGGAATATGATATTGTCGATCCGCCAACAGCCATCATCAGCGGAACGCGCCATTAGCGCTTCGTCCTGCCAGGCCTTTTTATCATCAACGGTAAAATGAAAATGGAGGGCGACAGTGACGTTGTTATCACCAGGTTTATACGATGACGGTAGTGTCACGCCATCAAATTTCTCATAGTAACTATCCGAAGGATAAGACGTGAAAATAATCCCGTCACCAAAAGTAGGTTTGGCCGTGGGATCGATGGCGTAGTCGCGTTTATTTCTGTCATACGCGCCAACAATCAGTTGATAAAGCGAGGGGGTGAGGTATTTCTGAAAAAATGCCAGCTGGTCTTTTTCACTCTTAAAGCTGGTATCAGAAAAAACATAGGTTGAGTAAAACTTATCTGCGACACCGTCAGGTGTCTGCGCCGGGCAAGCCCCCGTCGCGGCAGGCGTTATACCTGCGATTAGCAGAAAAAAGAAAACAAATTTTATCTTTGTCATGGCTGAAAATCCGATATCATCTTGCCGTTTATAAACCCATCCCTGGATGTGGAATAGCATACTCCGGTCCTATCTGTTTAGCGAGGTTTTGCACGGGTGGGCAGAACCTGAAAAAAAGGAACACAAATGCAAGCGGCAACTGTTGTGATTAACCGCCGCGCTCTGCGACACAACCTGCAACGTCTTCGTGAACTGGCACCTGCCAGTAAAATGGTTGCGGTGGTGAAAGCGAACGCTTATGGTCACGGTCTTCTTGAGACCGCGCGAACGCTCCCCGATGCTGACGCCTTTGGCGTAGCCCGTCTCGAAGAAGCTCTGCGACTGCGTGCGGGGGGAATCACCAAACCTGTACTGTTACTCGAAGGCTTTTTTGATGCCAGAGATCTACCGACGATTTCTGCGCAACATTTTCATACCGCCGTGCATAACGAAGAACAGCTTGCTGCGCTGGAAGAGGCCAGCCTGGACGAGCCGGTTACCGTCTGGATGAAACTCGATACCGGTATGCACCGTCTGGGCGTAAGGCCGGAACAGGCTGAGACGTTTTATCATCGCCTGACTCAGTGCAAAAACGTTCGTCAGCCGGTGAATATTGTCAGCCATTTTGCGCGCGCGGATGAGCCAAAATGCGGTGCAACCGAGAAACAACTCGATATCTTTAATACCTTTTGTGAAGGCAAACCTGGTCAACGTTCCATTGCCGCGTCGGGGGGCATTCTGCTGTGGCCACAGTCACATTTTGACTGGGTGCGCCCGGGCATCATTCTTTACGGTGTCTCGCCGCTGGAAGATCGCTCCACCGGTGCCGATTTTGGCTGTCAGCCGGTAATGTCATTGACCTCCAGCCTGATTGCTGTGCGTGAGCATAAAGCCGGAGAGCCTGTCGGTTATGGTGGAACCTGGGTAAGCGAACGTAATACCCGTCTTGGCGTAGTCGCTATGGGTTATGGCGATGGTTATCCGCGCGCCGCGCCGTCCGGTACGCCAGTGCTGGTGAACGGTCGCGAAGTGCCGATTGTCGGGCGAGTCGCGATGGATATGATCTGCGTCGACTTAGGTCCACAGGCGCAGGATAAAGCCGGGGACCCGGTCATTTTATGGGGCGAAGGTTTGCCCGTAGAACGTATCGCTGAAATGACGAAAGTGAGCGCTTACGAACTTATCACGCGCCTGACTTCAAGGGTCGCGATGAAATACGTGGATTAATACCCGTCTCCAGGGAGGGACAATGTCTTATTCAGAAATCGCCGCGTGTCTGGCATACGCGGTTTCCGTCTGGCTGGCCGCCAGAAACAATGTGCATACGTGGTGGATCGGCATAATTGGTAGCATGCTGTATGGCTGGGTTTTTTGGTCCGTGCAACTCTATGCCGATGTCACGCTCCAGTTATTCTTCATCGCAACCAGCATCATCGGTTGGATCCACTGGCTGAAAGGTCAGGGTGGCGATGTCTTGCCGGTGCGCCGGACGCAAGCCAGTCACTTTTTCCTCTTGTTGCTCTGTGCCGTCGTCGTGGCAGGTGGCTACGGCTTTTTGCTCCACACCTTTACCAATGCCTGGGCCCCCTGGCTGGATTCGTTGATTTTGACCTTCAGCGTTCTGGCACAATTCATGTTGATGGGAAGACGTATCGAAAACTGGTACGTCTGGTTAGCAGTGAATACCCTGGCGGTGCCACTGTATATGACGCGTGGTTTAAACTTGACCGCCGGTTTATATTTCCTGTTCTGGATTAACGCCTGGCATGGTTTGTATCAGTGGCGCAAGGAGCTGCGGGCATCATGAAGCCTTTCGTAACGGGACTGGTGGTTGGCAAATTCGCGCCTTTGCATTGTGGTCATGAACGGTTGATCAATACCGCGCTGGCACAATGTGAAGAACTGTTCATCATCAGTTATTCCGTGCCGGAAATGCCTGACTGTGAACCTGAAAAGCGCCTGACGTGGCTGCAAGTGAGCTTCCCGCGAGCGACGGTTCTGGTACTGACTCCCGAACTGATCGCGCGTTATAACTTACCTGCCATACCGCATAATGATGCCGATGCCGACATCCATCGTCATTATGTGGCGACGCTGTGCCTGCAGGTATTACATTGCCGCCCACACGCTGTATTTACCGCAGAAGATTATGGTGACGGTTTTGCTAAAGTGCTGACAAAGCGTTTTGCCCAACCTGTTGAACACATTCGATTACAGCGTCCACTTGGCGATAAATCTCCTTCGGGAACGCTGATTCGTTCCGACGTTCACCGCTATCGTTACATGCTGGCGCACGACGTTTATCGCAGTTTCGTTCGCCGTATCTGTCTGCTTGGTGGCGAATCAACCGGTAAGAGCACACTTTCAAAAGCGCTGGCGGACGTGCTCGACACGGCGTATGTCGCTGAATTTGGTCGCGACTATTGGGAAGAGAAAAATGGTGTTTTAACCGCAGACGATTTGTTGCATATCGCCCGCGAACAGGTACGTCGGGAACAACAAGCAGAAGCTAATCGCTATCTTATATGTGACACATCGCCACTCACGACCTTGTTCTATACCCTTGATCAATATGGTCATGCCCCGAAGGAACTTCACCAGCTGGCGGAGCGGGAATACTCTCTGGTGGTGCTTTGCGGCGCGGAATTTCCCTTTGTGCAGGATGGCACCCGGCAAGGAGAGGCGTTTCGCGCGCGGCAGCAGGCGTGGTACGAACAGGAATTATCGCGCAGGAACATTCCTTATCTTTCGGTTTCGGGTTCGCTGCAAGAGCGACTGGGGCAAATTCTTCATCAACTTCCCGACTGACTTTGAACATCCACTCGATCTTCGCCTTCTTCCGGTTTATTGTGGTTTAACCACCTGCCCGTAAACCTGGAGAACCATCGCGTGTTTCAAAAAGTTGACGCCTACGCTGGCGACCCGATTCTTACGCTTATGGAGCGTTTCAAAGAAGACCCTCGCAGCGACAAAGTGAATTTAAGTATCGGTCTGTACTACAACGAAGACGGAATTATTCCCCAACTGAAAGCCGTGGCGGATGCGGAAGTGCGCCTGAATGCGCAGCCTCATGGCGCTTCGCTTTATTTACCGATAGAAGGGCTTAACAGCTATCGCCATGCTATTACGCCGCTGCTGTTTGGTGCGGACCATCCGGTAATGCAACAACAGCGCGTAGCAACCATTCAAACCCTTGGCGGCTCAGGGGCATTGAAAGTGGGCGCTGACTTCCTGAAGCGTTACTTCCCGGAATCAGGCGTATGGGTCAGCGATCCCACCTGGGAAAACCACGTAGCAATATTCGCCGGGGCTGGTTTCGAAGTGAGTACTTACCCCTGGTACGACAAAGCAACCAACGGCGTGCGTTTTAATGACCTGTTAGCGACGCTGGAAACATTACCTGCCCGCAGTATTGTGTTGCTGCATCCATGCTGCCACAACCCAACCGGTGCCGATCTCACCAATGACCAGTGGGATGCGGTGATTGAAATTCTCAAAGCCCGCGAGCTTATCCCATTTCTTGATATTGCCTATCAAGGATTTGGTGCCGGTATGGAAGAAGATGCCTACGCCATTCGCGCCATTGCCAGCGCGGGATTACCTGCTCTGGTGAGCAATTCGTTCTCGAAAATTTTCTCCCTTTACGGCGAGCGCGTCGGCGGACTTTCTGTGCTGTGTGAAGATGCCGAAGCCGCAGGGCGCGTACTGGGGCAATTGAAAGCAACAGTTCGCCGCAACTACTCCAGCCCGCCGAATTTTGGTGCGCAGGTGGTGGCTGCGGTGCTGAATGACGAGGCATTGAAAGCCAGCTGGCTGGCGGAAGTCGAAGAGATGCGTACTCGCATTCTGGCGATGCGTCAGGAACTGGTGAAGGTATTGAGCACAGAAATGCCAGAACGCAATTTCGATTATCTGCTTAATCAGCGCGGTATGTTCAGTTATACCGGTTTAAGTGCCGCTCAGGTTGACCGACTACGTGAAGAATTTGGTGTCTATCTCATCGCCAGCGGTCGCATGTGTGTCGCCGGGTTAAATACGGCAAATGTACAACGTGTGGCAAAGGCGTTTGCTGCGGTGATGTAATGTCGTTGGCAGGCGGATGAACAGCCGCCTGCTCAATCATCAATAAGTGGGTATACGTATTTTTTCGGCTAATCGTACAAAGGAATGGGTTCTGATAATCGATATTTCCTACTGAGAAAATAGAAGTTTTTATATCCGAATATTTTTACACAATAGAGAGCCATTAAGTTATTAAATACAACAAACATAGTCTGATCGCATGTGATCCTGCTCCCTTTCTTAACAAAAGCCGTAGATAACCCTTTTATTCCCTGGCAGCTGGCGTTATGGTCAGATGGTTTTTGCAACAAATCTCATAATAAAACGTTTCAATAGACTGACTATTTAGGGAAAAATATGCGCAAGATCACACAGGCTTTGAGTGCCGTTTGCTTATTGTTCGCTCTAAACAGTTCCGCTGTTGCCCTTGCCTCGTCACCTTCACCGCTTAATCCTGGTACTAACGTTGCCAGACTTGCAGAGCAGGCTCCTGTTCATTGGGTTTCAGTCACACAAATAGAAAATAGCCTCGCAGGGCGTCCGCCAATGGCGGTGGGGTTTGATATCGATGACACGGTACTTTTTTCCAGTCCGGGCTTCTGGCGCGGCAAAAAAACCTTCTCGCCAGAAAGCGAAGATTATCTGAAAAATCCTGTGTTCTGGGAAAAAATGAACAATGGCTGGGATGAATTCAGCATTCCAAAAGAGGTCGCTCGCCAGCTGATTGATATGCATGTACGCCGCGGTGACGCGATCTTCTTTGTGACTGGTCGTAGCCCGACCAAAACAGAAACGGTGTCAAAAACGCTGGCGGATAATTTTCACATTCCTGCCACCAACATGAATCCGGTAATTTTTGCAGGCGATAAACCAGGTCAAAATACAAAATCGCAATGGCTACAGGATAAAAATATCCGAATTTTTTATGGCGATTCCGATAACGATATTACCGCCGCACGCGAAGTCGGCGCTCGTGGTATCCGCATTCTGCGCGCCTCCAACTCTACCTACAAACCCTTGCCACAAGCGGGTGCGTTTGGTGAAGAGGTGATCGTCAATTCAGAATACTGACAGAGCGGGAGAGCGTGATGCTCTCCCGAATGCTGTTTTTTTAATCACACCTTTATCCTTTCGCTGTCTTGCTGCAAACTGATTAAGAGAGTTTTATCAAGGAGCAGCACATGTGGTATCAAAAGACGCTCACGCTTAGCGCCAAATCTCGTGGATTTCATCTGGTAACGGATGAAATACTGCATCAGCTGGCTGATATGCCGCGCGTTAACATCGGTTTACTGCATCTGTTGCTGCAACATACCTCCGCCTCTCTGACACTTAATGAGAACTGCGATCCCACCGTACGCCACGACATGGAGCGTTTTTTCCTCCGCACCGTTCCCGATAACGGAAATTATGAGCATGACTATGAGGGAGCAGACGATATGCCTTCTCATATCAAATCCTCAATGCTGGGAACATCGCTTGTATTGCCGGTGCATAAAGGGCGTATTCAGACCGGCACCTGGCAAGGCATCTGGCTGGGGGAACATCGCATCCACGGCGGATCGCGTCGCATCATCGCGACACTACAAGGGGAGTAAAAAATGACCATTTCGGAGTTGCTACAATATTGCATGGCAAAACCAGGCGCAGAACAGAGCGTGCATAACGACTGGAAAGCGACGCAGATCAAAGTGGAAGATGTACTGTTTGCGATGGTGAAAGAAGTAGAAAATCGCCCAGCTGTTTCGCTGAAAACCAGCCCGGAGCTGGCTGAGCTGCTACGACAGCAGCACAGCGATGTGCGTCCAAGCCGCCATCTGAATAAAGCGCACTGGAGCACCGTGTATCTCGACGGATCGCTACCGGATTCGCAAATCTATTATCTGGTGGATGCGTCTTATCAGCAGGCGGTGAATTTGCTGCCGGAAGAAAAACGTAAATTGCTGGTGCAACTCTGAAAGGAAAAGGCCGCTCAGAAAGCGGCCTTAACGATTACAGCATCGGCTTGAGGAAGCGCGCCGTATGCGAAGCTTCGCACTCCGCGACGGTTTCTGGTGTACCGGAGACGAGGATCTCGCCGCCGCCACTGCCGCCTTCCGGCCCCAGGTCGACAATCCAGTCAGCGGTTTTGATCACGTCGAGATTGTGCTCAATCACCACGATGGTATTGCCCTGATCGCGCAGTTTATGCAGTACGTCGAGCAGTTGCTGAATATCGGCGAAGTGCAGACCGGTGGTCGGCTCGTCGAGAATATACAGTGTCTGCCCGGTGCCGCGTTTTGACAGCTCACGCGCCAGCTTCACGCGCTGGGCTTCACCACCAGAAAGCGTGGTTGCGGACTGCCCGAGGCGAATGTACGTCAGGCCAACGTCCATCAACGTTTGCAGCTTACGCGCCAGAGCTGGCACCGCATCAAAGAACTCACGCGCCTCTTCGATGGTCATATCCAGCACTTCGTGGATGGTTTTGCCTTTGTACTTAATCTCCAGCGTTTCACGGTTATAGCGTTTACCTTTGCACTGGTCGCACGGTACGTAAATGTCCGGCAGGAAGTGCATCTCCACTTTGATCACGCCGTCGCCCTGACAGGCTTCGCAGCGTCCGCCACGGACGTTAAAGCTGAAACGTCCTGGCGTATAACCGCGCGCACGGGATTCCGGTACGCCCGCAAACAGTTCGCGCACAGGCGTAAACACGCCGGTATAGGTCGCCGGGTTAGAACGCGGAGTACGACCAATTGGGCTTTGGTCGATATCGATCACTTTATCGAAATGCTCCAGCCCCTGAATATCGCGATAAGGTGCCGGTTCGGCGATGGTCGCACCATTCAACTGGCGTTGGGCAATCGGGAACAGTGTGTCGTTAATCAGCGTCGATTTACCGGAACCTGAAACCCCTGTGATGCAGGTAAACAGACCGACTGGCAGCGTCAGCGTCACGTCTTTCAGGTTATTACCACGTGCGCCTGTCAGCTTCAGCACTTTTTCCGGATTCGCCGGAACGCGTTTCTTCGGCACTTCAATCTTGCGTTTGCCGCTCATGTACTGCCCGGTTAACGACTCAGGCACCGCCATAATCGCTTCCAGGGGACCTTCCGCGACTACTTCACCGCCGTGTACACCTGCGCCCGGGCCAATGTCGATCACATGGTCAGCGGCGCGAATCGCGTCTTCGTCGTGCTCCACCACAATCACGGTATTACCGAGATCGCGCAGATGGATAAGCGTACCCAGCAGGCGCTCGTTATCGCGCTGGTGCAGGCCGATAGACGGCTCATCGAGCACGTACATAACGCCAACCAGGCCCGCACCAATCTGGCTCGCCAGACGGATACGCTGGGCTTCACCGCCAGAAAGCGTTTCTGCCGAGCGGGAAAGTGTCAGGTAATTCAGGCCGACGTTAACGAGGAATTTCAGGCGATCGCCAATCTCCTTAAGAATTTTTTCCGCAATCTTCGCTCGTTGACCTGCGAGTTTGAGATTGTTGAAGAATTCCATCGCATGACCGATGCTCATGTCGGAGATAGCAGGCAGCGGCGTATTCTCGACATACACATGGCGCGCTTCCCGACGCAGACGCGTTCCTTCGCAGCTGGCGCACGGGCGATTGCTGATAAACTTGGCTAATTCTTCGCGTACCGCACTGGATTCCGTCTCTTTATAACGGCGCTCCATATTGTGCAGCACGCCTTCGAACGGATGACGACGAATGGAGGTATCGCCACGATCGTTCATGTATTTGAATTCAATGTTTTCTTTGCCAGAACCGTACAACACCACTTTATGCACATTCGCGCTCAGGCTGCCCCACGGCGCTTCGACGTCGAACTTATAGTGATCTGCCAGCGATTTCAGCATCTGGAAGTAATAGAAGTTGCGGCGATCCCAGCCTCGGATCGCACCGCCAGCCAGCGACAGTTCCGGGTTTTGGATCACGCGATCAGGATCGAAATATTGCTGTACGCCAAGGCCGTCACAGGTCGGGCAGGCCCCCGCCGGGTTGTTAAACGAAAACAGTCGCGGCTCCAGTTCACGCATACTGTAGCCGCAAATTGGACAAGCGAAGTTCGCTGAGAAAAGCAGCTCTTCCGCTTTTGGATCGTCCATATCAGCAACCACCGCTGTACCACCGGAAAGCTCTAGCGCGGTTTCAAACGACTCGGCAAGACGTTGGGTAAGATCGTCACGCACCTTGAAGCGATCAACCACCACTTCAATGGTGTGTTTCTTTTGCAGTTCCAGTTTCGGCGGATCGGAAAGATCGCAGACTTCGCCATCAATACGAGCACGGATGTAACCCTGGCTTGCCAGATTTTCCAGCGTTTTGGTGTGTTCGCCTTTGCGCTCTTTAATGATTGGCGCGAGCAGCATCAGGCGTTTACCTTCCGGCTGCGACAGCACGTTATCCACCATCTGGCTGACGGTTTGCGCCGCCAGCGGTACATCGTGGTCCGGGCAGCGCGGCTCACCGACGCGGGCGAACAACAAACGCAAATAGTCGTGGATTTCGGTGATTGTCCCCACCGTAGAACGCGGGTTATGAGACGTCGATTTCTGCTCAATCGAGATGGCAGGAGAAAGCCCCTCAATATGATCGACGTCCGGCTTTTCCATCAGTGACAGAAACTGCCGCGCGTAGGCGGAAAGGGATTCAACGTAACGGCGCTGCCCTTCGGCATATAAGGTGTCGAAAGCGAGCGAGGATTTGCCAGAACCCGAAAGCCCGGTCACGACAATGAGCTTGTCGCGGGGGATAACGAGGTTGATGTTTTTGAGATTATGGGTGCGGGCGCCCCGAACTTCGATCTTATCCATTCACCTTTCCCGGATTAAACGCTTTTTTGCCCGGTGGCATGGTGCTACCGGCGATCACAAACGGTTAATTATGACACAAATTGACCTGAATGAATATACAGTATTGGAATGCATTACCCGGAGTGTTGTGTAACAATGCCTGGCCAGGTTTGTTTCCCTGAACCGAGGCCACAACATAGTAAAAGCGCTATTGGTAATGGTACAATCGCGCGTTTACACTTATTCAGAACGATTTTTTTTCAGGAGACACGAACATGGCCAGCAGAGGCGTAAACAAGGTTATTCTCGTTGGTAATCTGGGTCAGGACCCGGAAGTACGCTACATGCCAAATGGTGGCGCAGTTGCCAACATTACGCTGGCTACTTCCGAATCCTGGCGTGATAAAGCGACCGGCGAGATGAAAGAGCAGACTGAATGGCACCGCGTTGTGCTGTTCGGCAAACTGGCAGAAGTAGCCAGCGAATATCTGCGTAAAGGTTCTCAGGTTTATATCGAAGGTCAGCTGCGTACCCGCAAATGGACCGATCAATCCGGTCAAGATCGCTACACCACTGAAGTTGTGGTAAACGTTGGCGGCACCATGCAGATGCTGGGCGGCCGTCAGGGCGGTGGCGCACCTGCAGGTGGCAATATCGGTGGTGGTCAGCCGCAGGGCGGTTGGGGTCAGCCTCAGCAGCCGCAGGGCGGCAATCAGTTCAGCGGCGGCGCGCAGTCTCGCCCGCAGCAGTCTGCTCCGGCAGCACCGTCTAATGAGCCGCCGATGGACTTTGATGACGATATTCCGTTCTGATTTGTCATTAAAACAATAGGTTATATTGTTTTAAGGTGGATGATTAAAGCATCTGCCAGCCATAAAAAAAGAAGCCTCCGTTATGGAGGCTTCTACATATCAAGTCAAAATCATTGGCCACTGTGGTGGTGTCTGATTCATCTGCTCCATCATCACCGACTCGATGTTGTGCCAGATGGCGGTGATATCCGCCATTGTGATGCCAAGCAATCCCATAGCGAACCAGCAGGCGGAAACCACGCCGAGACCGCTGCTGATCACTGCAAGTCCGATATAATCAGACCGACGAAAACGGATGTTAAGCGTGCTGGCCAGAAACATCATTACGGCACTAAGAAGTTGCCAGCGAAGAAGAACCACGCCAGTGGTGAGGGTAGCCATCAAACAATTCCTCTGAAAAGAGCCGATGCCCTGGACAGCGCGGCGTTGTTCACGGGAGGCGTGATACAATCTGGCTATCGCGGGGCTTGCAGAACACAAAAAAGAAACACTCTGTTTGTTTCATTAATTTTGTGAACTATATCACAATTGATTGTTTGTTAGCCAGATTAGGCCGTGACTTTTATTGCCGTACAGATTATGTGTTTTTTCAGCGGCATTAAGGGCATATCTTCCCGCCGCCTCTGCATTCCTGTAGGAAATTAATTTTGAATATCAATGAATTATTTTTATTCAGGTGACGATTAAAAAGGTATCAATTTCAAATCAGGCAAAAGTGCTATTTATACCGTAAGATTTATCTAAAGACGTCGATAACCAGGGTTCTCGCCTTGCAATGACCGGGTATAAACAGGCAGGAAATTGATAGCAATGAGTCATCATGCACGACACCAATTACTGGCGTTGCCGGGCATTATCTTTTTAGTTCTCTTTCCCATCATTCTGTCGCTATGGATTGCCTTCCTTTGGGCAAAATCAGAAGTGAATAGTCAGCTCCAAACTTTTGCTCAGCTGGCGCTGGATAAATCCGAGCTGGTCATTCGCCAGGCAGATTTAGTGAGCGATGCAGCAGAACGCTATCAGGGGCAAGTTTGCACTCCGGCCCATCAAAAGCGAATGTTGAATATTATTCGTGGCTATCTTTATATTAATGAATTGATCTATGCCCGTGATAACCATTTTTTATGCTCATCGCTGATAGCGCCTGTAAACGGTTATACGATTGCACCGGCCGATTATAAGCGTGAACCTAACGTTTCTATCTATTATTACCGCGATACGCCTTTTTTCTCTGGCTATAAAATGACCTATATGCAGCGGGGAAATTATGTGGCGGTCATCAACCCTCTATTCTGGAGTGAAGTGATGTCTGATGATCCGACATTGCAATGGGGTGTGTATGATACGGTAACGAAAACCTTTTTCTCGTTAAGCAACGAGGCCTCGGCAGCAACGTTTTCTCCGCTGATTCATTTGAATGATTTAACCGTACAAAGAAATGGCTATTTATATGCGACAGTTTATTCGACAAAACGCCCAATTGCAGCCATTGTTGCGACTTCATATCAACGTCTTATAGCGCATTTTTATAATCATCTTATTTTTGCGTTACCCGCCGGCATTTTGGGGAGTCTTGTTCTGTTATTACTCTGGCTACGTATTCGACAAAACTATTTGTCTCCCAAACGCAAATTGCAACGCGCCCTCGAAAAACATCAACTTTGCCTTTATTACCAGCCAATAATCGATATCAAAACAGAAAAATGTATCGGCGCTGAAGCATTGTTACGTTGGCCTGGTGAGCAGGGGCAAGTAATGAATCCGGCAGAGTTTATTCCGCTGGCAGAAAAGGAGGGAATGATCGGACAGGTAACTGATTATGTTATTGATAATGTCTTCCGCGATCTGGGCGCGTACCTGGCAACACATGCCGATCGCTATGTTTCTATTAACCTGTCGGCCTCCGATTTTCATACGTCACGGTTGATAGCGCGAACCAATCAGAAAACAGAGCAATACGCGGTGCGTCCACAGCAAATTAAATTTGAAGTGACTGAACATGCATTTCTTGATGTCGACAAAATGACACCAATTATTCTGGCTTTCCGCCAGGCCGGTTACGAAGTGGCAATTGATGATTTTGGTATTGGCTACTCTAACTTGCATAACCTTAAATCATTGAATGTTGATATTTTGAAAATCGATAAATCGTTTGTTGAGACGCTGACCACCCATAAAACCAGTCATTTGATTGCGGAACACATCATCGAGCTGGCGCACAGCCTGGGGCTGAAAACGATTGCAGAAGGGGTAGAAACTGAGGATCAGGTTAACTGGCTGCGCAAACGCGGCGTGCGTTATTGCCAGGGATGGTTCTTTGCGAAGGCGATGCCGCCGCAGGTGTTTATGCAATGGATGGAGCAATTACCCGCGCGGGGGTTAACGCGCGGGCAATAAAACTACAGGCGGTGGCGATAATCGCTGGGAGTGCGATCAAACTGCCGACGGAAAACGCGGGAGAAGGTCTGCTGCGAGACATAACCCAGGTCCATTGCGATATCAAAAATCGGACGCTCGGTGGTGCGCAACTCAACGGCGGCCAGTAACAGGCGGCGTTGGCGAATATAATCACCAAGTGTCTGATGCGTCACCGTGCGGAACATCCGCTGTAAGTACCACTTTGAATAGCCTGATTTTTTTGCGACGACATCAATGTTAAGCGGCTGGTCAATATGCTCGTCAATCCATGCGATAAGATCCTGAATAATTTTCTGATGGGACATAAATCTGCCTCTTTTCAGTGTTCAGTTCGTTAATTCATCTGTTGGGGAGTATAATTCCTCAAGTTAACTTGAGGTAAAGCGATTTATGGAAAAGAAATTACCCCGCATTAAAGCGCTGCTAACCCCCGGCGAAGTGGCAAAACGCAGCGGTGTGGCGGTATCGGCGCTGCATTTCTATGAAAGCAAAGGGTTGATTAGCAGTATTCGTAATAGTGGCAATCAGCGGCGATATAAACGTGATGTGTTGCGATATGTCGCAATCATCAAAATTGCTCAGCGTATTGGCATTCCGCTGGCGACCATTCGTGAAGCGTTTGGCGTGTTGCCCGAAGGGCATACATTAAGTGCGAAAGAGTGGAAACAGCTTTCGTCCCAATGGCGAGAAGAGTTGGATCGGCGCATTCATACCTTAGTGGCGCTGCGTGACGAACTGGACGGATGTATTGGTTGTGGCTGCCTTTCGCGCAGTGATTGCCCATTGCGTAACCCGGGCGACCGCTTAGGAGAAGAAGGCACAGGCGCACGCTTGCTGGAAGATGAACAAAACTAAAGCGCCACAAGGGCGCTTTAGTTTGTTTTCCGGTCTTTGTCTTTCTCTCTATCCCGCTGGTACACAGGAGGGTTTCCCCCGACGTCAACACACCTCATTCGAGCACGTGGTGGAGGTTCCGGTTGGTGTTGATGCTTTAATTGTATGTCACCGGCGTTTCTTCGCCAGTGTAAAAGTATACTTTTTAGCCGCAATATTTTTGTCATCTCAGACGATTTTTTATCGCAATCCTGAACGGTATGCGGCTCGATAACGCTGCAATCTTGCGCATCGACGATAACGTTTGCGCATCAATTGCCTGGTTTTTCATCGTCAAGACAATAAAAGAGAAAAAAGCAGCAAACTTCGGTTGAAAAAGCCGCTATGATCGCCGGATAATCGTTTGCTTTTTTTACCACCCGTTTTGTATGCGCGGAGCTAAACGTTTGCTTTTTTGCGACGCACCAATTTGTCGCAAACCTGGAGCAGGAAGATAACGTTTCGCTGGCAGGGGATTGTCCGCCACGCATCTTGACGAAAATTAAACTCTCAGGGGATGTTTTCTTATGTCTACGCCATCAGCGCGTACCGGCGGTTCACTCGACGCCTGGTTTAAAATTTCACAACGTGGAAGCACTGTCCGTCAGGAAGTGGTTGCCGGGTTAACAACATTTCTGGCGATGGTCTACTCGGTTATCGTCGTTCCAGGCATGTTGGGTAAAGCAGGCTTCCCGCCTGCGGCAGTTTTCGTTGCGACCTGTCTGGTTGCCGGACTCGGTTCTATCGTGATGGGTCTGTGGGCTAATCTGCCGCTGGCGATTGGTTGCGCCATCTCCCTGACGGCGTTTACCGCATTCAGTCTGGTGCTGGGGCAACATATTAGCGTACCTGTCGCGCTGGGTGCCGTGTTCCTGATGGGTGTGCTGTTTACGATAATTTCTGCCACGGGTATCCGTAGCTGGATTTTGCGCAACTTGCCGCACGGTGTGGCGCACGGCACGGGGATCGGTATCGGTCTTTTCCTGCTGCTCATTGCCGCTAATGGTGTCGGTCTGGTGATTAAAAACCCGCTTGATGGTCTGCCCGTTGCGCTGGGTGATTTCGCGACCTTCCCGGTGATTATGTCACTGGTAGGTCTGGCGGTGATCATCGGCCTGGAAAAACTGAAAGTCCCTGGTGGCATTCTGCTGACCATTATCGGTATCTCAATTGTCGGTTTGATCTTCGATCCTAACGTCCATTTCTCCGGCGTTTTCGCTATGCCTTCATTGAGCGATGAAAACGGCAATTCACTGATTGGCAGCCTGGACATTATGGGCGCGCTGAATCCTGTGGTTCTGCCGAGCGTGCTGGCACTGGTGATGACTGCTGTTTTCGATGCCACCGGAACCATCCGGGCCGTCGCGGGCCAGGCAAACCTGCTGGATAAAGACGGGCAAATTATCGACGGCGGGAAAGCACTGACCACCGACTCCATGAGCAGTGTTTTCTCTGGTCTGGTGGGGGCAGCACCGGCAGCGGTATACATCGAGTCTGCGGCGGGTACAGCGGCGGGCGGAAAAACCGGTCTGACGGCTATCACCGTTGGCGTGTTGTTCCTGCTGATTCTGTTCCTCTCTCCACTCTCTTACCTCGTTCCGGGTTACGCAACGGCTCCGGCGCTGATGTACGTTGGCCTGCTGATGCTGAGTAATGTGGCGAAAATTGACTTTGCTGATTTTGTTGATGCGATGGCGGGTCTGGTAACAGCAGTATTCATCGTGCTGACCTGTAACATCGTAACAGGCATCATGATCGGCTTCGCGACTCTGGTGATTGGTCGTCTGGTTTCCGGAGAATGGCGCAAGTTGAACATCGGTACGGTCGTCATTGCCGTGGCGCTGGTGACCTTCTATGCGGGCGGCTGGGCTATCTAAGCTTTAATAAGATTCTGAAAACGGGTGGCAATGGCTGCCCGTTTTTATTTTCTCCGCACATTGTGTGAGCTTTTGCGATATTCTGAAAAAATGAGAATTCAGGCATAACGCCTTTCTCAGATCATAAAAAAACATCGCAAACAGGGAACGCATGGAAATCTTCTTCACCATACTGATAATGACCCTCGTGGTCTCGCTGTCCGGGGTGGCCACTCGTGTCATGCCCTTTCAGATCCCGCTTCCGCTTATGCAAATCGCCATCGGTGCGCTACTGGCGTGGCCGACGTTTGGTTTGCATGTGGAGTTTGATCCTGAACTCTTTTTAGTCTTGTTTATCCCGCCGTTGCTGTTCGCAGATGGCTGGAAAACGCCGACCCGTGAATTTCTCGAACATGGTCGGGAGATTTTCGGCCTCGCGCTGGCGCTGGTGGTGGTCACCGTGGTTGGCATTGGCTTCCTTATTTACTGGGTGGTGCCGGGCATTCCGCTGATTCCCGCCTTTGCGCTGGCGGCGGTGCTTTCTCCGACCGATGCTGTGGCGCTTTCCGGTATTGTTGGCGAAGGGCGCATCCCGAAAAAAATCATGGGTATTTTGCAGGGCGAAGCGTTGATGAATGACGCCTCCGGCCTGGTGTCATTAAAGTTTGCTGTGGCAGTGGCGATGGGGACGATGATCTTCACCGTCGGCGGTGCAACGGTGGAATTTATGAAAGTGGCAATAGGCGGTATTCTCGCCGGTTTTGTGGTGAGCTGGCTGTATGGTCGTTCGCTGCGATTCCTCAGCCGCTGGGGCGGTGATGAACCCGCGACGCAGATTGTACTGCTGTTCCTGCTGCCATTCGCTTCTTATCTGATTGCCGAACATATTGGCGTTTCCGGTATTCTTGCTGCGGTTGCCGCCGGGATGACCATCACCCGCTCCGGTGTAATGCGCCGTGCGCCGCTGGCGATGCGCCTGCGCGCAAACAGCACCTGGGCGATGCTGGAATTTGTCTTCAACGGCATGGTATTCCTGCTGTTAGGTCTGCAGCTGCCGGGTATTCTGGAGACGTCGCTGATGGCGGCAGAAATCGACCCTAACGTCGAAATCTGGATGCTGTTTACCGATATCATTCTGATTTATGCGGCGCTGATGCTGGTCCGTTTCGGCTGGCTGTGGACGATGAAAAAGTTCAGCAACCGCTTCCTGAAGAAGAAGCCGATGGAGTTTGGTTCGTGGACCACACGAGAAATCCTGATTGCGTCTTTTGCCGGGGTGCGTGGGGCGATCACACTAGCCGGTGTGCTCTCTATCCCGCTGCTCTTGCCGGATGGCAACGTCTTCCCGGCGCGCTATGAGTTGGTGTTCCTGGCGGCTGGCGTCATTCTCTTTTCGCTGTTTGTCGGCGTGGTGATGTTGCCCATTCTGCTACAACACATTGAAGTCGCGGACCATTCTCAACAATTGAAAGAGGAACGTATTGCGCGAGCGGCAACGGCAGAAGTGGCGATTGTGGCAATCCAGAAAATGGAGGAGCGTCTGGCGGCGGATACCGAAGAGAATATCGATAACCAGCTGCTCACGGAGGTCAGTTCTCGCGTCATTGGTAACCTGCGTCGTCGCGCCGATGGACGTAACGACGTTGAAAGTTCCGTGCAGGAAGAGAACCTTGAGCGTCGCTTCCGTCTGGCGGCATTGCGTTCTGAACGTGCTGAACTGTACCACCTGCGCGCCACGCGGGAGATCAGTAACGAAACGCTGCAAAAATTATTGCACGATCTCGATTTGCTTGAAGCGTTGTTGATTGAGGAAAATCAGTAAGCCGAAAGCGACGTAACCAGGCCCGAGGTAATCTGAAAAAGGTGCAATCTTTTGCACCTTTTTCAGATTACCTCGGGCTAACATTCATGATTCTAAAATAAATAAGTCAGAAGTCCGTGAGTATCTCTCTTTTAAAGTCAATTCATTGGCTATTCTTCGGCTTAATCTCAATCTGCGTATTGCATAGTATCTTCAGTGGTATTCATAGACACTTCCTGAATATTATGCTCAGTTTGTGACATGCCAGTATGAGTGGCACAATCCTCTTCAAAGAGTTTCTGTAGTGTTATCAGGATATCACTATTAATGGGAATATTATCCTCCCCACGGAGAATGGATATGCCCATTCCCTGGACGATAGCCTCATCGAAATTAACCCGATAGAAACGGGTATTAAACATCCAGGCTTTTGTTAAAATAGAACAGTTGAAATGGCAATTGCTTAAATTGGCATTATTAAAATTAGCATTAGCCATATTAGAATCGGTACATATAACCATTTCGAGGAACGTATTTGTCAGCCGCGTAAAAAAGAGTTTGCTATTAATTAAGTTTATATTCTGGAGGGTTGCTTTGTTCAGGTTGACGCGAGAAAGATTAGCATGTTCAAAGTTAATTAAATCGAGTTTAGAGAAACTAAGGTCGGCTCTAAATAAATTAACATATGGCGCTATTACTTTATAAAGATTCACCTCAGCCATGTACGCCATATAAAAATTTGAATAGTCAAGGAAGGTATTTTTAATTTTAGCTCTAATCATTGTTGCATTGAAGAATTCAACATGCATAGCGGAGCATGCATTTAGAGTTCCGTCAGTCATTTTTATCTGAGCGAAATTTGAGTCATCGAGAATACAATTATCAAAAATTATTTTTTCCATTATGGCAAAATTAAAATTCGTTTGATACATATTACAGCCCTGGAAAATAGCATTTTGTAGTCTGCAACCTGCAAAATCCGAATTGGATAAATCTTCATCTTTAATCCTGATACCTTTCAGGCTAAGGTGTGAAAAATCGTAACCACCATTTACTGTCTGTGGGATTTCGATAGTGTTATTATGGACAGTGACATTATTTATAAAATACACTACCTTAATTGACACTTCCTTATCTTTATTAAGGTAAACTCTTCTCGTAATTCTATCGTCATATTTATTACTTGCATATAAAGCTATATCTATAAAATATTTATGAATTTTCCTGTCCGTTTCTTTAGTGATTTTTCCTGATGGTAAAGTATCATAAGTTCTTTTCATTTTCTGAATCAAGCCTATCACTTTTTCATGATCATCCATTTTGAAAAGAGAGAGGGCTTTATTGTCAATTAACGTGTCTTTATGATGTTTGCTATAATTATCTGATTTTGTTTTCTTTGTATGTGATGGACTTGTGACAGAGTGGTTATCGTTAATCAGGCAAAGAGGGAAAAATATATTATTTAAACCATTATAGCGCATAAAATATCCTTATAATTAACAAGAAAGAAAAGGCATATTCTCTGCATTATCATTTTCTACGACTGTCAAAAATCGCTCATTTTTTATTGAGTTTATTTGTTTAATATTATGGGAAAAGATGATGCATATTGGAGAGGAAGAGTATTCCCCGATCAAGCGACCGGGGAAGGGTAGAGATTAATGCGCGCGGCCTTGCTCAACGCCAAAGCCGGTCTGGGAGCGGATAAACTGTGCACGGAACAGTTCACGCTCACGCGCACCTTCCGCTGAATTATCCGTTGCCGAGAAGAACCAGATGCCGAGGAATGCCACACTGATAGAGAACAGCGCCGGGTATTCGTACGGGAAGATGGCTTTTTCGTGACCGAGGATCTGTACCCAAATGGTAGGGCCGAGAATCATCAGTACCACTGCGGTAATCAGCCCCAGCCAGCCGCCCAGCATCGCGCCACGGGTGGTCAGTTTCGACCAGTACATGGAAAGCAGAATGATCGGGAAGTTACAGCTCGCCGCGATGGCAAACGCCAGGCCCACCATAAATGCGATGTTCTGATTCTCAAACAGCACGCCGAGGATAATCGCAATCACGCCCAAAATCAGGACGGTGATTTTCGATACTCGCAGTTCTTCTCGTTCAGTCGCGCCTTTTTTGAAGACGTTAGCGTACAGGTCATGCGAAACCGCGGAAGCGCCTGCCAGCGTCAGTCCCGCAACCACCGCAAGAATGGTGGCGAAAGCAACCGCTGAAATAAAGCCGAGGAACAGGTTGCCGCCCACCGCATTGGCCAGGTGAACTGCCGCCATGTTGTTACCACCAATCAGATGGCCCGCCGCGTCTTTATATTCCGGATTCGCACCGACCAGCATGATCGCGCCAAAGCCGATAATAAAGGTCAGGATATAGAAGTAGCCCATAAATCCGGTGGCGTAGAACACGCTCTTACGCGCTTCGCGGGCATCGCTGACCGTAAAGAAGCGCATCAGAATGTGCGGCAAACCAGCCGTACCAAACATCAGTCCTAGCCCCAGCGACAGCGCAGAGATTGGATCTTTCACCAGTCCGCCCGGCTTCATGATATCGACACCTTTCGGGTGTACCGCCATCGCTTCGCTGAACAGATTGTTGAAGCTAAAGCCGACGTGTTTCATCACCATAAAGGCCATAAAGCTGGCACCAAACAGTAACAGCACAGCTTTGATAATCTGTACCCAGGTGGTCGCCAGCATGCCGCCGAACAGGACGTACATCATCATCAGCACGCCGACCAGCACTACCGCAATGTGATAGTTAAGGCCAAACAGCAGCTCGATGAGTTTACCAGCCCCCACCATCTGGGCGATAAGGTAAAGCGCCACCACCACCAGAGAACCACAGGCCGAAAGAATACGGATTGGCCCCTGTTTCAGGCGGTAAGAGGCTACATCGGCAAAGGTGTAGCGACCGAGGTTACGCAGACGTTCGGCAATCAGGAACAGAATGATCGGCCAGCCCACCAGGAAGCCCAGCGAGTAAATTAAGCCATCATAGCCGGAGGTAAACACCAGCGCGGAGATACCCAAGAATGAGGCAGCGGACATATAGTCCCCGGCAATCGCCAGCCCGTTCTGAAAACCGGTGATATTGCCGCCTGCGGTGTAGTAGTCATTACGCGAACGTACGCGTTTTGACGCCCAGTAGGTAATACCGAGCGTAAACACGACGAAAATCAGGAACATAATAATTGCCTGCCAGTTCGTTGGCTGGCGCTCTACGGCCCCGCTAATAGCATCCGCGGCGTTAGCTGCGAAAGGGAGTGTGGCGGCAAGCGCCGTCAGAACTCTTTTCATGATGCTTGTACCTCATGCAGGACTTCATTATTAAGACGGTCGAATTCGCCGTTTGCCCGCCAGATGTAGATACCGGTGAGAACAAAGGAGATCACAATCACTCCAACACCAATCGGAATACCGCGTGTGACGCTGGTGTTCGGATTCAGCGGAGTGCCCAGCCAGCCGGGCGCGAAGGCGATCAGTAAAATAAAGCCGATATAAACTGCCAGCATAATAATCGACAGGATGGTGGCAAACCGTTGCCGTTTTTCGACTAACTCCCTGAAATGCGCATTGTCTTCTATCCGCTGATAAATAGTGCCATTCATCACAGATTCTCCAGAGGTAATGTAGGGATTGTTTTAATTCCCGCGCCCTTATGGGAGCGGGTTAACGCCCAGGTAACCCTCGCCGAATGTAGGCCAGATAAGGCGTTATACGCCGCATCCGGCAATCAATGCCTGATGCGACGCTGTCGCGTCTTATCAGGCCTACAAATCGTTTCCGACTTGTTGCCCGGATCGCATCCGGCAATTGAGAGTTACGAGGGCATCGCGATAGCCTGCTTCTCTTCAAGCAGCTTCTCGACAACGCCAGGATCGGCAAGCGTCGAGGTATCGCCCAGGTTGCTGGTATCGCCCGCCGCAATTTTGCGCAGAATACGGCGCATAATTTTGCCGGAGCGGGTTTTAGGCAGGGAGTCGGTCCAGTGCAGCACGTCTGGCGTCGCCAGCGGGCCAATCTCTTTACGCACCCAGTTGCGGACTTCTGCGTACAGTTCTGGTGACGGTTCCTCCCCGTGATTAAGCGTGACGTAGGCGTAGATCGCCTGACCTTTAATATTGTGCGGAATACCGACGACAGCGGCTTCGGCAATCTTCGGATGCGCCACCAGCGCCGACTCAATCTCCGCTGTTCCCAGACGGTGACCCGAGACGTTCAGCACGTCGTCCACACGCCCGGTGATCCAGTAATAGCCATCTTCATCACGACGCGCGCCGTCGCCGCTGAAATACATATTTTTGAAGGTGGAGAAGTAGGTCTGTTCAAAGCGTTCGTGATCGCCAAACAATGTACGCGCCTGACCAGGCCAGGAGTCGGTGATCACCAGGCTGCCTTCGGTAGCCCCTTCCAACGGGTTACCTTCGTTATCGACCAGCGCCGGTTGCACGCCGAAGAACGGACGCGTTGCAGAACCTGCTTTTAGCTCGGTAGCACCAGGCAGTGGTGTGATCATGAAACCGCCGGTTTCGGTCTGCCACCAGGTGTCGACTACCGGACATTTCTCGTTGCCGATCTTCTTCCAGTACCACTCCCACGCTTCCGGGTTGATTGGCTCGCCTACGGAACCGAGAATGCGCAGCGACGAACGGTCAGTGCCTTCGATCGCTTTATCGCCTTCTGCCATCAGCGCGCGGATCGCCGTGGGCGCGGTATAGAGAATATTGACCTGATGCTTGTCCACCACCTGGGCCATACGGGCAGGCGTCGGCCAGTTCGGTACGCCTTCAAACATCAACGTGGTCGCGCCGCAGGCCAGCGGGCCATACAGCAAATAACTGTGTCCGGTAACCCAGCCCACATCGGCGGTGCACCAGTAGATATCGCCAGGATGATAATCAAAGACATATTTAAAGGTCAGCGCCGCGTACACCAGATAACCGCCGGTAGTGTGCAGCACGCCTTTCGGCTTACCGGTAGAACCGGAGGTATAGAGAATAAACAGCGGATCTTCGGCGTTCATCTCTTCCGCCTGGTGCTGATCGCTGGCTTGCTCAACCAGGTCGTGCCACCAGAGGTCGCGCCCTTCCTGCCAGTCAATTTTTCCGCCAGTACGCTTCAGTACCACCACATGTTCAATGCTGGTGACGTTCGGGTTTTTCAGCGCGTCATCAACGTTTTTCTTCAGCGGAATACTACGCCCGGCACGCACGCCTTCGTCGGAAGTGATCACCAGTCGTGAGTTAGAATCGATAATGCGTCCGGCAACGGCTTCCGGCGAGAAGCCGCCGAAAATTACCGAATGCACCGCGCCAATGCGGGCGCAGGCCAGCATTGCGACCGCAGCTTCCGGCACCATCGGCATATAAATCGCCACCACGTCACCTTTTTTAATGCCCAGCCCGAGCAGGGTATTGGCGAAGCGGCAGACGTCGCGGTGCAGCTCTTTATAGCTGATATGTTTGCTCTGGCTGGCGTCGTCGCCTTCCCAGATGATGGCGGTACGATCGCCGTTTTCTTGCAGATGGCGGTCAAGGCAGTTTGCCGCCAGATTCAGCGTGCCGTCCTCGTACCATTTAATGGACACATTACCGGGGGCAAAGGAGGTGTTTTTCACCTTCTGGTACGGTTTGATCCAGTCGAGAATTTTTCCCTGTTCGCCCCAGAAGGTATCTGGTGCGTTGATAGATTGTTGATACATCGCCTCGTACTGCTGAGGGTTTATCAGGCAACGGTCTGCGATGTTGGCAGGAATGGTGTGTTTGTGAATTTGACTCATGCTTTTGTTCTCCTTGTAGGATGTTAATAATATGTGGCATAAGCGTTAAATGTAGGGGTATTGGCAGTTTTGTTTAGTATTTGGGCGACAGATCACGCAAAAGTAGAATTGTGCAAATAAACGGCAGGGTAATTTTTGAAGGTCAGCAACAAAAGTTGATTAATTCTTTGAGGAACATGCAGTTATGCATGCTGTTGAAAAAGAGGAAGATACTGACTAACTCTAAAGTGGTATTTTACATGCACTTACAATTGATTAAAGACAACATTCACAGTGTGGTTATTTGTTACACATAGGGGCGAGCAATGTCATGACAGTGTAGGTGCGGTTACTGTCGTGAAAAACAATAAAAACCGCCATTGCAACAATGGCGCAATTCGGATGAAGCCCCTATGACAAGGATAAAAATAAACGCACGCCGTATCTTCAGCTTATTGATTCCTTTTTTCTTTTTCACTTCTGTTCACGCTGAACAAACGGCTGCTCCCGCAAAACCTGTAACTGTGGAAGCGAAGAATGAAACCTTCGCTCCGCAGCATCCCGATCAATATCTCTCCTGGAAAGCCACCTCGGAACAGTCAGAGCGTGTTGACGCCCTGGCGGAAGATCCACGGCTGGTGATCCTGTGGGCGGGGTATCCCTTCTCGCGCGATTACAACAAGCCGCGCGGACATGCCTTTGCGGTAACCGATGTTCGTGAAACCCTGCGTACCGGTGCGCCGAAAAATGCTGAGGATGGTCCGCTACCGATGGCATGCTGGAGTTGTAAAAGCCCGGATGTGGCGCGTCTGATCCAGAAAGACGGCGAAGATGGCTACTTCCATGGTAAATGGGCGCGTGGCGGCCCGGAAATCGTCAACAACTTAGGTTGTGCCGACTGCCATAACACCGCCTCACCAGAGTTCGCCAAAGGCAAACCGGAATTAACCCTTTCCCGTCCGTATGCGGCTCGTGCGATGGAAGCCATTGGTAAACCTTTTGAGAAAGCCGGACGCTTCGACCAGCAATCGATGGTTTGCGGTCAGTGCCATGTGGAATATTACTTCGATGGCAAAAACAAAGCCGTTAAATTCCCGTGGGATGACGGCATGAAAGTCGAAAATATGGAGCAGTATTACGACAAAATTGCCTTCTCTGACTGGACTAACTCCCTGTCGAAAACGCCAATGCTGAAAGCGCAGCACCCGGAATATGAAACCTGGACAGTGGGCATTCACGGCAAAAACAACGTGACCTGTATCGACTGCCATATGCCAAAAGTGCAGAACGCTGAAGGCAAACTCTACACCGACCATAAAATTGGTAATCCGTTTGATAACTTCGCCCAGACTTGTGCGAACTGCCATACCCAGGACAAAGCTGCCCTGCAAAAAGTGGTCGCGGAACGTAAGCAGTCAATTAACGACCTGAAAATCAAGGTTGAAGATCAACTGGTTCACGCTCACTTCGAAGCGAAAGCGGCGCTGGATGCAGGCGCGACGGAAGCCGAAATGAAACCGATTCAGGACGATATCCGTCATGCTCAGTGGCGTTGGGATCTGGCGATCGCTTCCCACGGCATTCATATGCACGCACCGGAAGAAGGTCTGAGGATGCTCGGTACGGCGATGGATAAAGCCGCGGATGCGCGTACCAAACTGGCGCGTTTACTGGCAACCAAAGGCATTACCCATGAAATCCCGATCCCGGATATCTCAACCAAAGAGAAAGCCCAGCAGGCAATTGGCCTGAACATGGAACAAATCAAGGCCGAGAAGCAGGACTTTATCAAAACGGTGATCCCGCAGTGGGAAGAGCAGGCACGTAAAAACGGTCTGTTAAGCCAATAACCCCGTTCCGCCTCGCAAGGGGCG
This sequence comes from Escherichia sp. MOD1-EC5990, assembly GCF_002965285.1. Taxonomy (NCBI): domain Bacteria; kingdom Pseudomonadati; phylum Pseudomonadota; class Gammaproteobacteria; order Enterobacterales; family Enterobacteriaceae; genus Escherichia; species Escherichia sp. MOD1-EC5990. Next base: position 75,798 of record NZ_PTRV01000009.1, read on the forward strand.
GAAAACACAATGGAGTGAATATGAGCGTATTACGTTCGTTATTAACTGCCGGGGTGCTGGCGTCGGGCCTGTTGTGGAGCCTGAACGGAATTACCGCTACCCCTGCGTCGCAGGCATCTGGTGATCGCTACGAAGTTACCCAGCAGCGTAACCCGGATGCCGCCTGTCTGGACTGTCATAAACCAGATACCGAAGGTATGCATGGCAAACATGCTTCCGTTATCAACCCGAATAACAAACTGCCGGTCACCTGCACCAACTGTCACGGCCAGCCATCACCGCAACACCGCGAAGGGGTGAAAGATGTGATGCGCTTTAACGAGCCGATGTACAAGGTTGGAGAGCAGAACAGCGTCTGTATGTCCTGCCATCTGCCGGAACAGTTGCAAAAAGCGTTCTGGCCGCACGATGTCCACGTAACCAAAGTGGCGTGCGCCAGCTGCCATTCCCTGCATCCACAGCAAGATACGATGCAGACGTTAAGTGACAAAGGACGGATTAAGATTTGCGTCGATTGCCACAGCGATCAGCGCACCAATCCGAACTTTAACCCGGCGTCTGTTCCGTTGCTTAAGGAGCAGCCATGACCTGGTCTCGTCGCCAGTTTCTCACCGGCGTCGGCGTGCTGGCAGCCGTCAGCGGCACCGCAGGACGCGTGGTGGCGAAAACGTTGAATATCAATGGGGTGCGTTACGGCATGGTGCATGACGAGTCGTTATGCATCGGCTGTACTGCCTGTATGGATGCTTGTCGGGAAGTGAACAAGGTGCCGGAAGGCGTCTCGCGCCTGACAATTATTCGTAGCGAGCCGCAGGGCGAATTTCCTGATGTGAAATATCGCTTCTTTCGTAAGTCTTGCCAGCACTGCGACCATGCACCGTGCGTTGATGTCTGCCCAACGGGTGCGTCTTTTCGCGATGCTGCCAGCGGGATTGTCGATGTTAACCCAGATCTCTGCGTCGGTTGTCAGTACTGCATCGCCGCCTGTCCGTACCGTGTGCGCTTTATCCATCCGGTCACGAAGACGGCGGACAAATGCGATTTCTGCCGTAAGACCAATTTGCAGGCCGGTAAGCTCCCCGCGTGCGTTGAGGCTTGCCCGACGAAGGCGCTCACGTTTGGCAATCTGGACGATCCCAACAGTGAGATTTCGCAACTGCTACGCCAGAAGCCCACTTACCGCTACAAGCTGGCGCTGGGAACCAAACCGAAGCTGTACCGCGTACCGTTTAAATACGGGGAGGTGAGCCAATGACGCAGACTTCCGCATTTCATTTTGAATCGCTGGTGTGGGACTGGCCGATTGCCATCTACCTGTTTTTGATTGGTATTTCTGCCGGTCTGGTGACGCTGGCCGTGCTGTTACGTCGCTTCTACCCGCAGGCGGGTGGTGCAGACAGTACGTTGCTGCGAACAACGCTGATTGTCGGGCCTGGCGCGGTGATCCTCGGTCTGTTGATTCTCGTCTTCCACCTGACAAGACCGTGGACCTTCTGGAAGCTGATGTTCCATTACAGTTTTACCTCGGTGATGTCGATGGGGGTGATGCTGTTTCAGCTCTACATGGTGGTGCTGGTGTTGTGGCTGGCGAAAATCTTTGAACACGATTTGCTTGCCCTGCAACAACGCTGGTTGCCGAAGCTGGGAATTGTGCAAAAGGTTCTGAGCCTGCTGACGCCCGTTCACCGCGGATTGGAAACGCTGATGCTGGTGCTGGCGGTGTTGCTGGGGGCTTATACCGGCTTTCTCTTGTCGGCGCTGAAATCGTATCCGTTCCTCAATAATCCGATTTTACCGGTGCTGTTCCTCTTCTCCGGCATTTCGTCCGGTGCGGCGGTGGCGTTGATCGCTATGGCGATACGCCAACGCAGTAACCCGCATTCCACGGAAGCGCACTTTGTTCACCGGATGGAAATCCCTGTGGTATGGGGCGAAATCTTCCTGCTGGTGGCGTTTTTCGTCGGTCTGGCCCTGGGCGATGACGGTAAAGTGCGTGCGCTGGTGGCGGCATTGGGCGGCGGTTTCTGGACGTGGTGGTTCTGGCTTGGTGTCGCCGGGCTGGGGCTGATTGTGCCAATGTTGCTCAAACCGTGGGTCAATCGCAGTTCCGGGATTCCTGCCGTGCTGGCAGCGTGTGGGGCCAGTCTGGTCGGGGTGTTGATGCTGCGCTTTTTCATTCTCTACGCCGGGCAGTTGACGGTGGCGTAAGCCAGAAAAGAGGTGGTTTCTGGACGTATTCCTTCCTGAAGTCGGTTTTCTGGCGTTGTTGTTAAGTCTTGGGGTCAACGTGTTGACCCCGTTGACGGCCTTCGCGGGAGTGCGGTTGCGCTGGCCTGCCATGATGCGACTCACTTGCATCGGCACTCTGGCACAGTTCGCGCTCCTGCTGCTCGCCTTTGGCGTACTGACGTATTGTTTTCTCATCAGCGATTTCTCGGTCATTTATGTCGCCCAACATAGCTATAGCCTGCTGTCGTGGGAACTCAAACTGGCGGCAGTGTGGGGCGGTCATGAAGGTTCGCTGCTGCTTTGGGTGCTGCTGCTTTCCGCCTGGAGCGCGCTGTTTGCCTGGCATTATCGGCAGCAAACCGATCCGCTATTTCCGCTGACATTAGCCGTTTTATCTCTCATGCTCGCCGCACTGTTGCTGTTTGTGGTGCTGTGGTCCGATCCGTTTGCGCGGATATTTCCACCAGCAATCGAAGGCCGAGATCTCAATCCGATGCTGCAACATCCCGGTCTTATCTTTCATCCACCGCTGCTTTACCTTGGCTATGGCGGTTTAATGGTAGCGGCGAGCGTGGCGCTGGCGAGTCTACTGCGCGGCGAGTTTGATGGTGTCAGCGCCCGAATTTGCTGGCGTTGGGCACTACCTGGCTGGAGCGCATTAACGGCGGGGATCATCCTCGGTTCCTGGTGGGCCTATTGCGAACTGGGCTGGGGCGGTTGGTGGTTCTGGGACCCGGTGGAAAACGCCTCTTTATTACCCTGGCTTTCTGCCACTGCATTGCTGCACAGTTTGTCCCTGACACGCCAGCGGGGGATTTTCCGCCACTGGTCGCTGTTACTGGCGATAGTTACTCTGATGCTGTCGCTGCTGGGCACCTTAATTGTCCGTTCTGGCATTCTGGTTTCGGTTCATGCGTTCGCGCTGGATAACGTCCGCGCCGTGCCGTTGTTCAGCCTGTTTGCACTGATTAGCCTTGCGTCTCTGGCTCTGTATGGCTGGCGAGCGCGGGACGGTGGCCCGGCGGTGCGTTTTTCGGGGTTATCGCGGGAAATGTTAATCCTCGCTACGCTGTTGCTGTTTTGCGCAGTGCTACTGATCGTGCTGGTGGGAACGCTTTATCCGATGATTTACGGCCTGCTGGGCTGGGGACGCCTCTCCGTTGGTGCGCCATATTTTAACCGCGCAACGTTACCGTTTGGTCTGTTGATGTTGGTAGTGATTGTGCTGGCGACGTTTGTCTCTGGCAAACGCGTGCAGCTTCCGGCGCTGCTGGCGCATGCGGGTGTGCTGTTATTTGCCGCGGGGATCGTGGTCTCCAGCGTCAGCCGTCAGGAGATCAGCCTGAATTTACAGCCGGGTCAGCAGGTGACTCTGGCAGGATATACCTTCCGTTTTGAGCGCCTCGATCTGCAAGCCAAAGGTAATTACACCAGCGAAAAAGCGATAGTGGCGCTGTTTGACCATCAGCAACGCATTGGTGAACTGACGCCGGAGCGGCGTTTTTACGAAGCACGTCGTCAGCAAATGATGGAACCGGCAATTCGCTGGAACGGCATCCATGACTGGTATGCGGTCATGGGCGAGAAAACCGGAGCGGATCGTTACGCTTTTCGTTTGTATGTACAAAGCGGTGTGCGCTGGATCTGGGGGGGAGGATTGTTGATGATCGTGGGCGCATTGTTAAGCGGATGGCGGGTAAGGAAGCGCGATGAATAAAGGTCTTCTCATGCTACTGCTGTTATTTACCTGTTTTGCGCGCGCTCAGGTCGTAGACACATGGCAATTCGCCAACCCGCAACAACAGGAACAGGCGTTAACTATTGCCAGCCAGTTACGCTGCCCGCAATGCCAGAATCAGAACTTACTGGAATCCAATGCGCCGGTGGCAGTCAGTATGCGCCATCAGGTTTACAGCATGGTGGCGGAGGGGAAAAGTGAAGTCGAAATCATTGGCTGGATGACCGAACGTTACGGAGATTTTGTTCGCTATAACCCACCGTTAACCGGTCAGACGCTCGTGTTGTGGGCGCTGCCAGTGGTGTTGTTACTGCTGATGGCCTTGATCCTCTGGCGGGTAAGGGCGAAGCGATGAAACAGCCTCAAATACCGGTGAAGATGCTGACAACACTCACGATTTTGATGGTATTTCTCTGTGTTGGCAGTTATCTGTTAAGCCAGAAATGGCAGGCGGTGCGTGCGGAGTATCAGCGTCAGCGCGATCCGCTATATCAGTTTGCCAGCCAGCAAACCCCGGAAGCGCAGCTTCAGGCATTACAGGATAAAATTCGCGCTAATCCACAAAACAGCGAACAGTGGGCGTTACTGGGCGAGTATTATCTGTGGCAAAACGATTACAGCAATTCGCTGCTGGCGTACCGTCAGGCGTTGCAACTACGTGGCGATAACGCTGAACTGTATGCGGCGCTGGCGACGGTGCTGTATTACCAGGCCAGCCAGCATATGACCGCCCAGACTCGCGCAATGATCGACAAAGCACTCGCGCTGGACTCTAACGAAATCACCGCTCTGATGCTGTTGGCTTCCGATGCGTTTATGCAGGCGAATTACACGCAAGCCATCGAATTATGGCAAAAAGTGATGGATTTAAACTCACCCCGGGTCAACCGAACACAGCTGGTCGAGTCGATTAATTTGGCGAAACTGTTGCAGCGGAGATCAGATTAATCATCTGGTGATGAAGATTATGTTATTGAGCTGCATAAAAAATAATCGAATGAACATATGCCCAAAATAATCACTAATCAGTATTATTGCAGGTTAAACAAATAAAAATCTTTCCATAACAAATGGTTATTCATTAATCCTGCCATAAACTCGCGTTATTATGCATTAATGTAGCGAAAAGCTCTGTTGTTAAAGGGTTGCGCAACATACCGCGCAAATGATACTGATTATAAGCGTTAAAAAAATCTACAAACCAACGCAACACAATTCATGCCCTGGCAGTATGTCACGTTCTCGCGTTTCTGAACGGGAACGGCGCTCCATTGAGGAAGTTATTCTGATGAAAAATATAAAATTCAGCCTGGCCTGGCAGATTCTGTTTGCTATGGTGCTGGGCATTCTCCTGGGAAGCTACCTGCACTACCATAGCGACAGCCGCGACTGGCTGGTCGTCAATTTGCTCTCTCCGGCGGGTGATATCTTCATCCATCTGATCAAAATGATTGTTGTGCCGATTGTGATCTCCACGCTGGTGGTGGGTATCGCGGGTGTTGGTGATGCCAAACAGCTCGGGCGTATTGGCGCGAAAACCATTATCTATTTCGAGGTGATCACCACTGTCGCCATCATTCTGGGGATCACCCTGGCGAACGTCTTCCAGCCCGGTGCTGGGGTGGATATGTCGCAGCTGGCAACCGTCGATATCTCGAAATATCAGAGCACTACAGAAGCGGTACAGAGCAGTTCCCACGGTATTATGGGCACGATTTTGTCTCTGGTGCCGACGAATATTGTGGCGTCGATGGCGAAAGGCGAAATGTTACCGATCATCTTCTTCTCGGTACTGTTTGGTCTGGGGCTTTCCTCCCTGCCCGCGACGCATCGTGAACCGCTGGTGACCGTGTTCCGCTCCATCTCTGAAACCATGTTTAAAGTGACTCATATGGTGATGCGTTATGCGCCGGTGGGTGTGTTTGCGCTGATTGCGGTGACGGTGGCTAACTTTGGTTTCTCGTCTCTGTGGCCACTGGCGAAACTGGTGCTGCTGGTGCATTTCGCCATTCTGTTCTTCGCGCTGGTAGTGCTGGGAATTGTGGCGCGCCTGTGCGGGTTAAGCGTCTGGATCCTGATTCGTATTCTGAAAGATGAGCTGATTCTGGCGTACTCCACTGCCAGCTCTGAAAGCGTGTTGCCGCGAATTATTGAGAAGATGGAAGCCTACGGTGCACCGGCGTCGATCACCAGTTTCGTGGTGCCGACCGGTTACTCTTTTAACCTTGATGGTTCGACGCTGTATCAAAGTATTGCCGCTATTTTCATCGCGCAGTTGTATGGCATTGACCTGTCCATCTGGCAGGAAATCATTCTGGTGCTGACGCTGATGGTGACCTCGAAAGGGATTGCTGGCGTGCCGGGCGTGTCGTTTGTGGTGTTGCTGGCAACGCTGGGCAGCGTAGGGATCCCGCTGGAAGGTCTGGCGTTTATTGCCGGTGTTGACCGTATCCTCGACATGGCGCGTACTGCGCTGAACGTGGTGGGTAATGCGCTGGCGGTGCTGGTGATTGCCAAGTGGGAACACAAATTTGACCGTAAGAAAGCGCTGGCTTATGAGCGCGAAGTGCTGGGCAAATTTGATAAAACTGCGGATCAATAATTGAGGATTGCCGGGGACATACACCCGGCAATGTGTGGATGCCTGATGCGACGCTTGCCGCGTCTTATCAGGCCTACATTAACCGTTAGTTAATTTTTCAAACTCTTCACACCCGGTATCAAACCCTTCCATACAGCTCAGGTTCAGCCAGTGCAGCGCCTTCTGTTTGTTCTTCTCGATAAAACCTTCTTCACCATTTAAGAACATCATTCCCGCCCAGTACTCGGAATAACCGGTTCGGGAAATCGCAGAGCTGCGTTTGAAATACCAGGTTGCCTTGTCATCGTCGGCCTTAATGCCCACGCCGTTGGCGTAAATCAAACCAAGCAGCATTTGGGCATCGACGGCAGAGTCGTTCTCCAGATCTTCCGAGGCGTTTTCTAACAGCGAAATCGCCTTTGGATAATCCGGTTTACCCGCTTGCGTATTTACCAGAATATGCGCCAGCGTTACTTCACCTTCTTTACTGCCCGCTTGCGCCGCTTTCTCTGCAAGAACTTTTGCTTGTGGATAGTCCAGACTGACCGGATTGGTGATTTTGATCTGCGCCAACAGCGCGCAGGCATCAGCATCACCGCTGTCGGCGGCTTTCTGTGCCCAATATTCGGCTTTGCTCAAATCGCCGGAGCTAAACCAGCTGTCGGCAAGAAAATATTGTGCGCGTCGGTCCCCAGCCTCTGCAGCCTTTAAATACTGACTGCCAGGCTCGGAGCCGTTAGCATGGGCAAAGAATGTCAAAAACAACATCAATGCGATAATTTTTTTCATTTTGATAATACGATTGGGTAGGGAGTGACCAGTATAAAGAGTTCGAATGGATAAAAAAACAGCCTCCGACAGGAGGCTGTAGAAAGGACTGTATTACGCCAATGCCGCTTCGCGCAGGCGAGTTTTCAACTTGTTGTACTCGTCAATCACGTACTGCTCGGCGGCGCGCTGATCGGCGATCGGCTCGACGCGCACGGCGCAGTATTTGTATTCCGGCGTTTTCGTAATCGGGCTTAAGTTTTCGGTAACCAGCTCGTTACAGGCACCAATCCACCACTGGTAGGTCATGTAAATCGCCCCTTTGTTCGGACGATCGCTGACCTGCGCACGGGTGATAATTTTGCCTTTACGCGAGTGCACCCAAACCAATGCCTCATCTTCAATACCCAGACGTTTGGCGTCTTCGGTATTGATTTGTGCGTAGCCAGGTTCATCAGCCAGCGCCGCCAGTGCCGCACAGTTACCGGTCATCGAACGGCAAGAGTAGTGACCGACTTCACGCACCGTTGACAGTACCATCGGATACTCGTCGGTGAGTTTGTCGATTGGCGCTACCCAGTCGCAGGTGAAGAACTGCGCCAGACCGTTCGGAGTATCAAACTTCTCTTTAAACAGATAAGAAGTCCCCTGATCGGCATCTGAAGTATCGCGACAAGGCCACTGAATGAAGCCCAGTTCGCCCATTTTCTCGTAAGTCGCACCGTAGAAATCCGGGCACAGATGACGCAACTCGTCCCAGATCTCCTGGGTGTTGTTGTAGTGCATCGGATAACCCATACGGGTGGCGATTTCACTGATAATCTGCCAGTCCGTTTTCAGATCCCATTTCGGTTCAACCGCCTTGAAGAAACGCTGGAAGCCACGGTCAGCCGCAGTAAACACGCCTTCATGCTCGCCCCACGAGGTGGACGGTAAAATAACGTCCGCCGCTGATGCGGTTTTAGTCATAAAGATGTCCTGGACGATGACCAGTTCCAGATCTTCAAAGGCTTTACGTACTGCCGACAGCTCCGCGTCAGTTTGTAGCGGATCTTCGCCCATAATGTACGCGGCACGCACTTCACCATGCGCTGCGCGGTGCGGCAGCTCGCTGATGCGATAACCGGTATGAGCAGGCAGGCTTTCCACGCCCCAGGCTTTGGCGAATTTCTCGCGGTTAGCCGGATCTTTCACATACTGGTATCCCGGATACGTATCCGGCAGCGCGCCCATATCGCAGGCACCCTGCACGTTGTTCTGACCACGAACCGGGTTTACACCCGCATGCGGCTTACCGAGGTTACCGGTCAGCATCGCGAGGCTGGTCAGAGAACGCACGGTTTCCACGCCCTGGTAGAACTGGGTTACACCCATGCCCCACAGGATGGCGGCGCTTTTCGCCTGGGCATACATCCGCGCCGCCTGACGAATCTCACTGGCGCTGACGCCGGTGATATCTTCAACCGACTCCGGCGTGTAGCCTTCAACGATTTTACGATACTCTTCAAAGCCTTCTGTACGGGAAGCGACGAACGCTTTGTCGTACAGATTTTCTTCAATAATGACATGGCCCATTGCATTCAACAGCGCGATGTTCGAGCCGTTTTTCAGTGCAATGTGCATGTCAGCAATGCGCGCAGTTTCAATTTTGCGCGGATCGCAGACGATAATTTTCGCCCCGTTACGTTTAGCGTTAATTACGTGATTCGCCACGATAGGGTGGGAATCCGCCGGGTTGTACCCGAAAACGAACACTAAATCGGTATTATCAATTTCGTTAATAGCATTGCTCATTGCGCCATTACCGACCGATTGGTGCAGACCTGCAACCGATGGGCCGTGTCAGACGCGAGCGCAGCAGTCAACGTTATTGGTACCAATAACGGCGCGCGCAAATTTTTGCATTACATAGTTGGTTTCGTTACCCGTACCACGCGAGGAGCCGGTCGTCTGGATGGCATCCGGACCGTACTTCTCTTTGATGGCGCTCAGGCGCTCGGCAACGTAATTCAGTGCCTCATCCCAGGAAACAGGTTCGAGTTTGCCGCCACGCTGGCGACGGATCATGGGGGTTTTCAGGCGCGGGGTCAGGATCTGGGTATCGTTAATGAAGTCCCAGCCATAATACCCCTTCAGACACAGGGTACCCTGGTTGGTTTTCCCCTGCGCTGCCTCCGCCCGGACGATTTTGCCGTTATCGACGACCAGGTTGATTTTGCAACCTGATGCGCAATAGGGGCAAACCGTGACGACTTTTTTCATCGGTCTCGCTCCAGTTAATCAAATCACGCATACGCGCTCTCGACTACAGTATGCATCTTTTATGCCACATTTTATTTGGGGTCATTCCCTGATATTACGGGCACTATTTGTTCAAAACTCTGACGAAAAACAGGCTGTCGTCAGTTTTGACGTGACGAAACGAAATACCGCGTGACAGCCATCACGCGGCTGACATTTTATTTTTTCTCGACGACGGGAGCCGCCTGATACCCGCCACCCAGCGATTTCATCAACTGAATGCTTTGGATCACCCGGCGGCTGTCCAGCATCAGTAATGACATCTCCTCGGCAAGCACTGGCAACCGGGCTTCGGTGGCCTGTAAGCGGCTGGTTAAGCCGCGTTGATAGGCGGCCTCGGCAGCGCGCTGGGTGAAGCGCGTTGCTTCCACGCGTTCAGCCTGCATCTCTCGCTCGTCGTTGAGTGTTTGCAGACGCGTGCCGTTGACGGCAACGTCGCGCACCGCATTCAGCACTGACTGGTTGTAACGTTCAATCATCATGTTGCTGGCGGCGCGAGTGCCTTCGAGATTGGCATTCAACCGTCCACCGTCAAACAGCGGCAATTTCAGACCTGGGATAAAGTTGAACTGGCGACTGGTTTTTTTGAATAAGGTATCCAGGTGGATAGAATCCAGGCCGAAAAATGCTTTGATATCAAAGCTCGGGTAGAACAGCGCCCGCGCGGAATCCACCTGATCTAATGACGCCTGAACATACCAGCGCATGGCTTGCAGATCCGGGCGTCTGGCGAGCAACTCATAAGAGAGTGTCGCCGGAATACCGGTCTGGACTTGCGGTAATGCCACCGCTTTGATCTCCGGCATATCGCTGGCTCCTGCGCCAATCAATGCACGCAGAGATTCTCGCGTTTCGGTGATTTGCCCTTTAACGGCAGCAATTTGTTTATCGACCGCCAGAATCTGCGCCCGCGCGCCGTGGAAAGGCACTTGCGCTTCCAGACCGTGCGCCACTTTACTCTGGTGCGCTCTCACCGCGTAATCAATCACACTGCGGGTTTGTTCCAACAGATCGAGCATCTGATAGCTGGCCTGCATACTGTAATAAAGCTGCGCCACGCCCGTTGTAAGCGATAACTCCACCGCTGCGGTTTCTGCCAGCGCGGCATTATGCGCGCCAATGGCGGCGGCAACCGCTGAGCGATGCACACCCCACAAATCAAGATCCAGTCCGGCAAACAAACCGACTGTGGCTTCCGTATAGTACGGCCCGTCCATACCCAGTGCTGGCGCATCCATAGCATAAGGGCTTAAAAAGCCGTTCGCCGAGACACGTTGGCGGTTGAGCATCCCTAACGCTGCGACCTGTAATTGTGAACCGGCATCTAACAAATCGGCCTGCGACTGCGCTTTTTCTTCCCGCAGTTTCGCTTCGGCGAGGGTGTGTGAACCACTTAGCGTCCGTTGGATCAAAGCATCCAACTGCGGGTCATTGAGTTGTTTCCACCACTGCGCCTGCGGCCAGCCGGAGCTGGCAAGATGAATATCATCGGCCAGTTTGATTTGTTCCGGTTTGAGCTGTTGATGAGGCGCAGAATCCTTACGTACCAGGGCACAGCCGGAAATCAGCGTCGTGCTGCCGAGAATGCTGCACAACAGCAGGCGTGAAAGTTGACGATTGATCATTGCGTGGCTCCTTGTGCCTGTTCCGTGGCGGGCGTTAATGCCGGGGCAGTCCAGTCTGGCAAGCGGGCAAAAAGCTGGCAGACGTATTGCTCCTGTTTTAATAAGGTCGGCAGGATGGCCTGCGAGGCGGGTGTCTCTTCAAGTGTAATTTGAGGAGAACGGCTGAGTGCGCTTGCCAGGCCGGCGGCGTATTTCTCCAGTGCGTCGGCAAACAGGCCTGCTCTGTCCGGCTGTAGTGCGTTATCCAGCGCCTGCGCCGAGTTCCAGGTTGCATCCCAGGCGTGAAGAATATCGCGGCCCTGACGAATAACCGTTTGCGAACGTTCAATCAGTAACGCGCGTTCTTCGCTGTCCAGTTGACGCTCCAGCGCCACGCGTTGGCACATCTCTTCACAGGCATTAAACGCCGCATGCAGACCTATACGAATTTGCAGATAAGTGCGCAGAGCCGTGACTTCCTGCTGGCGTGGGATCCGCATTACTTTACTCAACATACCCAGCGCACCAGCCAGTTTTTGCGGCAGTGTGCGCGCTTCACTTTCAGGCCAGACAAAGGTGTAAATCACCGCGGACACCACGGTACCAATGATGATACCCAGGGCGCGATCGCGAATTTCCACCAGGTCGTACACCGGGCCAAAAACGTTTTCGAGCGTGGCGAGCGCGAAGGTGACCACCATCTGTGTGCCGATATAAGAAGAGCGTTCAGAGCTGGTGGCAATCCATGCGCCCAACAGGAAAATCGGTGCCAGCACAAATAGCAATTCGACAATATTGTCCAGCCAGGGCATGACCAGTAACGTGAATAACAGCGCCAGAATTGCACCGCAGAAGGCACCGCCAAAACGCAGCGCCATTTTCTGATACGACGAACCGACATTGGGGTTAGCGACGATCACGCAGGTCAGCATACAGGTGTGAATGCCTTCCCAGTCCACGCCGCTGTAGAAGGTGTAACAGATCAAACAGGCGAGCAGCGTTTTTACCGCGTAGCGCATATAGTCTGGATTGGTAAAAGCATCGGCGACCATTGATGGCGGTTTGGCGGCGGGCGTTGGCGGCGTATTCGGGTCCATCTGACCCAGTTGCAACAATGTCTGGCAGATATTCTCCAGGTTACATTCCCGTGCCGCCATCGCTTCACTTTCAGTGATCCGCCAGTCGCTTTGCCAGCACTGACCTTCGGCAATGGCATGCTGCAGTTTGTTGATTTCTGAGGCTAATTTTTGCCGAAATTCAATAATTGCCTGAGAATCAGCAAAAGAGGTGGGATCGTAGCGATTCAGCGTCGAGTAAATGTAGGTTACCGTTGCCACGCAGCTTTGCCACCATGCGCTCTGAGTTCGCCAGTTGGCATCGTCCGCGAGGCAAAAGACATTGAGTTTTTGCAGCGCCAGCGCCTCTCTTTCAATCCGCGTTTCGGGTAGCGGTGCGAGGCTGTCCGTCAGGTGGCTAATGGCATCATCAAGCCGATCATTAAGCACCTGATGCATCTGCGTGATAGCGCGGCTGGGAAACCACAGCACGCCGATTAACGTCATCAATAACGTCGGGTAGAGGCCGACAACGATACACCACAGCGTTAAGCGCACGACCACTTCCGGATAGTCGAGCATGGCGGGGAATGTTTGCCCGTAAATGGCGACAATGGCGACGGCGAAAAAAACCAGCCCCAACCGATGGGTGCGCATCAAAAACATACAGCCCATCAGGATCGGTCCGGCAATGATCAATCGGATCAACGGTTCGCCATATGACCATTTGTAGATCAAAAACAGGCTGGCGATTTCCAGCATCGTGGCGACCACAAACAAGATCGCCACAAATTTGGTGTAAAACGCGTTCGACTGAATACCGTAAAACAGCACTGCCAGTGATAACGCCACAAAAGGGATCTCAAAAGTCATCGAGATCAGAATCACCAGCAAGCAGCCTACCCAGAGTTGCATAGTCTGCGGCACGCGGCCTGGTCGCCGCTCGCTTAACTCTTCATGAAAGAACGCCAGCAGCCTGACCACCGGTAATGGCAGGGAGTTGAGCGCGCTCATTATTGCGGCTCAAGATTAGCGACTGCCGAAGCGCCGATGCGGAACATTTCCGGGTCAGGTTTTTCAACCATGATTTTGACCGGAAAACGCTGGGCAACGCGGACCCAGTTAATAGAACGAGACACTTTCGGCAGGCCGCCCAGCACCAGGCCGCCGTCATCCGGTAGCACGCCGTAGCCAATCGAATCCACTTTACCTGCGAAGGTTTTGCCGCTGTCGCTCATCAGGCGAATGGTTGCGGGTGTACCTGAGCGAATATTTTTCAGATCAGTTTCGCGGAAGTTGGCGATCACGTACCAGTGACGAGTGTCGATTAGGGTGAAAATAGGGCGCATGGCAGAAGCAAATTGCCCGACGGAGGTTTTGAGGGAAATGACCCGGCCATCAAACGGCGCGCGAACGGTCGCCATTTCCAGATGCAGTTTCGTCAACGCAATATCCGCTTCCACTGCCGCACGTTGCGCCACCAGCGCATCCACGCCGCTGACGGCGCTGGCGGCTGACTGCGCCTGCAACAATACGGCGTTAAGATCGGCTTCTGCGGCGCGCTGCGCCGTTCTTGCACGGTCAACGTCTTCCGCTGAGACGAAACCTTCTTTCAGTAATGGCTCGGTGCGGCGTAATGTATCACTGGCCTGTTTCGCGGCGGCACGGGCTTTTTCTACCGTGGCATTAACCGAGTCGGCACCAAACTGTTGTGCGTCAACGCTACGCTGGGTGAGCATAATTTGCTTATCCAGCGCCGCGAGGGAGGCTTCTGCTTTCGCCAGATTGGCTTCGTACGGGCGCGGGTCGATGCGGAACAGCAAATCGCCCTGTTTCACCGCCTGGTTGTCGGTGACCGCCAGTTCTACAATGCGACCGCTGACTTCCGGCACCACATCAATGGTATCTGCTGACGCGTAGGCGTCATTAGTTGATGGCGCACTGTCTACGCGCCAGATAACGAAAACAAGGGCAACCAGCGCCAACGCAACCACTAACAGAGCAGGGAATTTACTGCGAGGAGCTTTTTTCGGCGTACTTTCCATGAGCGCGTCTCAAATAGATTAGAAAAATGCCAGCCAGAACAGCATGGCGTAGAGAGCAAAAAGGGCGGTATAAATAATTCCGACAAATGCCAGATTGATATTTGCCCGCTGAATAATTCGCCTCGTGATGAGCGTCAAAATAAGGCTGGCAATGGCGCAGAAAAACCAGCTGGGATAATAAGCGCCGATCACCGGGATTGCCGGAGATAATGAGCATCCCGAAACCATGAAGACGGGAATTATCCAGGCTGTTTTTTTGAGTTTCATCGCCATGCGAGAGAGAACTGTTGGCATATTAAATACATCCTGTCTGCTGCGAACAATATCTGTAGTGAATATCAATATCCATTGAAGGCGTCAGTATGGCTATTTTCTCGATGAATAAAAATAGCTTTATTCAGCCACCGCATTCATAACTTATATATTTTATGTATTAATTTGTTGTATGTATTTTTAAAATAAATGCTTTTGGGGGCTTAAGCGCCCCCAAAAGTGAGTGGCATTAATTTGGGGTTACGATATTCACCCACAAATCGAAATTATCCAGACAGGCGATAATTTCTTCCAGTTTCGCGCCATTGCCAATAATTTTGGCTTTCTTCGCTTTTACCAGATCCGCCATTTTGGCTTGTCCGGTCAGCACGGCGTGCAGATCTTCACGGCTGATATAGAAAGAGGCGTTGGCTTCAGGTTGTAGCGTTTTACGATAGTTAAGCACGCTATCGTTCAGCGTCAGGTTGAGGTTATCGCCGTTACTCATATTGAAGTTCAGGCTGATGTTTTTGCCCGCGGCTTTTTCGCTGTCGAGACGAACGGCCATAAAGTCGAACAGCATTTCGACCGACATCCCGCGAAGGGTGTCCGGAGAACCAGTGGTGCCGTGGCTGAACTTATGCACCCCTTCGCGCAGCTCTTTTGCGCCGGTCAGGTAGAAACCGCGCCAGGTGGCGGACTCGGCCTGATAACCCAACTGTTCAAAGTTATTTGCTTGCAGATTCTTCGCCACCTGGTCACCCGGATTGGCGGCAATCACCTGTTTCAGCAACTCTGCTGACCAGCGGTAATCCCCTTGCTTGTTCGCTTCTTGCGCCAGGTTGATGACACGGGCGGAACCGCCCAGCGCTTTCACGTAACGTTTGCCCATCTCCACCTGACCGTACGGATGTAGGTTAGCTGGATTGCCGTCATAATAGCCGAGATAGAAGTTATATACTGCACGGGCGTTGTGGCTAACAGAACCGTAATAGCCGCGGCTGGCCCAGTTATTGGCAAGCGCAGGTGGCAGCTTAATCATGTCGCCGATTTCATTCATGGTGTAACCCTGGTTCGCCAGGTGCAGGGTCTGGTCGTGAATGTATTTGATAGTATCGCGATATTTACCAATATAATCATTGATATGCTTATTGCCCCAGACCGGCCAGGTGTGCGGCATAAACAGTACTTCCGCGTCGTTACCCCACATATCCAGCGTTTCGTTCAGATACTCTGTCCACTTGCTGGTATCGCGGGTTTTCGCGCCGCGCAGGGTGTAGAAGTTGTGCAGGGTATGCGTGGCGTTTTCGGCGGTACACAGGGCTTTCAGGGCCGGAATATAGAAGTGCATTTCGGCTGGCGCTTCGCTACCCGGAGTCATCAGGAAGTCAAACTCCAGACCGTCGATAACCATCTTCTCGCCAGTTCTGACAATCGTTTTGGTTGGCGCAATAATGCTCGGGTCGCCCGTTGCCAGCGTCACGCCCAGGCCGTTGCCAACGTTGCCTTGCGCGTTGTGCGGCAGTAACAGACCGTAAGAGTAGAGCGCACGGCGGCTCATGATGTTACCCGCCAGCACGTTTTCGCTGATGGCTTCGTCCATAAAGCCTGCCGGAGCGATCACCTGCACTTTGCCAGATTTAACATCCGCTTCAGAGATAATGCCTTTCACACCGCCATAATGATCGGCGTGGCTGTGGGTGTAAATCACAGCAACAATCGGTTTTTGCGGACGATGCTGGAAGTAAAGGTCAAGTGCGGCTTTTGCGGCAGGCGGCGTTACCAGTGGGTCGATAACAATAATGCCTTTCTCGCCCTCAACGAATGTAATGTTAGAGATATCCTGGCCGCGTACCTGATACATTTTATCGGTGACTTTGAACAGGCCAGAAATGCCGTTGATCTGCGACTGACGCCACAGGCTGGGGTTTACGGTTTCCGGCGCAGCGGCATTAATATCAAATTTGTAATCATCCGCGCGGTAGTAAACTTTGCCATTCGCATCGCGCAGAATACCTTCATCCAGCAGCGGGGCGATAAATCCGCGCTGGGCATCGTCAAAGTCCTGACGATCGCTAAACGGTAATGATTTTGCGTAATGCTGATTAACCTGCTGGGTATATTGAGTCGCGGCTTTCGCTTCATCTGTTGCGTGAGCGGTATTTACCATCATGCCGCTGGCGGCAGTTAACGCAATAACAATCCTGCTCAAACGGAATAACCGAGAGTTATTCATATAAATCTCCATTTATCATTTATGTCGTAAATATGTAATCCATGCAAAATACGTCATTTAAAGCTGGCGTTATCATAATTGGGAATTTGCGACTTTAATAAGTGGAAGTGTGAGCGGAACGAGCCATTTTATTAGGCATTTGTGCTGAAGAGGGAAAAGTACGCGAATTTATTATTTCTGTAAATAATATGAGGTGTTTTATATATTTATTATATATATTGTACTTCGGCAAATACTGAGCACAATTAATCAATGCAACCGGTGTTTCTTATTAAAAAACGTACCGGAGCAATGGGCGGTCATGTCGCTGGCACCGCAGGATTCTGCGTTGCTGTGCCAGCCTTTTATTCATGGTCAATGAGTGAGGGGATTGATAAAGAAACCAGGTCGTCAGAGCGCACTGATTATCCGCATTACGCCAGTGAAGTTGCACTGGCTTTTGGTTCACGAGTGGTTGGCCTCGAACTGGCAAAAATGATTGTGGATGTGTGGCTGGGCGCGCAGTACGAAGGCGGTCGTCATCAACAACGCGTGGAGGCGATTACGGCAATAGAGCAGCGGAAAAATTGAGATTCATCCACTACTTGCATGGATGAGTAATGACTAATGTGGATAGAGTTTCTTTTTGAGGTTGGCTAATGAAACGTTTTCCGCTATTTCTTTTATTCACCCTGCTCACGCTGTCCACCGTTCCGGCCCAGGCCGATATTATCGACGACACCATTGGCAATATTCAGCAGGCGATTAACGATGCTTATAACCCTGACCGTGGGCGAGACTATGAAGATTCGCGCGACGACGGCTGGCAGCGTGAAGTGAACGACGATCGGCGCAGACAATATGACGATCGCTGCCGCCAGTTTGAAGATCGCCGCAGGCAGCTGGACGATCGCCAGCGCCAGCTGGATCAGGAGCGTCGGCAGCTAGAAGATGAAGAGCGGAGAATGGAAGATGAGTATGGGCGGTGATGTTGAGTTTAGAGCAGGCATCGCCCCTCACCCATCACTCCACCCCAATCTCCATCCCATCAAACCCCGCCTCAAACCCTGACGGCAGTACGTTCTCCATCAGCCACACATCAAGCTGATGGCTGATATGTGTCAGAACCACGCGCGGCGAGCGGATAACTTCATTCAGCGCCAGCACGGTGTTTAAATCACAGTGATTGCGTGGCGAATTCGCGCGCGGTGGGTGGCTGCAATCAATCACCATTACCTGTGGCTGATTATTGCGTAAAAATTTCACCGTTTTTTCCGGCAGGCCTGCGGTGTCAGACAGCCACGCCACCCGGCTATGTGCCGTTTCCAGTAGATAGCCGAAAGTGAGTTTCGAATGGTTGAGCGGCAGCGGCGTGACCTGTAATCCCTGCAAATCAAACATCACAAATGGCTCCACCGTGTGGCTGAAATCAAGCAGGCCCGGATGTTTAAACAGATCGTCGCAGCCCTGTTCATCCGGCGGGCCGTAGACCGGGATCGAATCGCCCACGCCCCAGCGCAGCGGAAACAGCCCCTGCACGTGATCCATATGGTAGTGCGTCAGCAAAAACTGCTGGAACGATCCGGGCGACCAGCGATCGGCGAGATCGTGCAGCCCGGCGTCGATCAGGGTGATCGCGTCGTTAAACTTCACGACGCCGCTGCATGGCTGGCGGCGATACTGCGGTGAGCGCCGCGCTCTGGCGCAGGCCGCGCACTCACAGCCCCATGCGGGAACACCCTGTGCGCCGCCAGTGCCAGTAAGTGTGAGGGTCAGGCTCATGTTACAGCGCCTTGGTGAAGCGGAAGTGGCTCTGCTCGTAGCCTTCGCGCAGATAGAAACGGTGCGCGTCGTGGCGCTTGACGTTGGTGGAAAGCTCGGTCATTTCGGCCCCGGCCTGGCGGGCTTCTTCTTCGGCCCATGCCAGTAATTTACTGCCGACGTTCAGACCGCGCGCCTGCGGCATCACCACCAGTTCCTGAATTTCGCCGATCCAGTTGACATGATGCAGATGAAACTGCAAATGCAGGCCGATCATGCCGACAACTTCGCCATCCAGCAGCGCCAGATGGTAGCGCATGTTCGGGTCGCGCAGATTGGCGTTAAACCCCACGCGAAACGCGTGGTGGTCAAACTCCGCCTGTTTTAGCTCACAAATCAGCGCGTAAACCGCGTCGGTGTCGTACTGCGTGGCCGGACGAAGCTCACAAGCAGGCATGGTGTTTCTCCTTCTGATGAATCAGCGTCAGCAGCGTGTCGACCGACTGGCGCAGGCTGCCGTCATTGTTGAGCGTATGGCAATCCTGTGGAGTATAGCGGGCCGCACGCGCCAGGCGGGCGTTAATTTCACTGGCGTTTTCACGGCCACGGTTTTCCAGGCGCTGGCGCAGGATCTCTGGCGAAACCTGTAAACAAACGGGCAGCAGCGCCGATTGATAGCGCGCCCGCGCCTGCGGTAGATGGGCGCGTGAGCCGTTGACCACCACGTCAAATCCAGCGTGCAGCCAGAGGTCAATCTCGACGCCGATGCCATAATACAGGCCGTTGGCGTGCCAGCTTAAGGCCAGAAGGTTCTGCCCCGCGCGGGTAAAAAACTCCTGCTCGCTCAGGGCGATATGGTTTTCACTTCCGGCGCTGGCGGCGCGCGTGATGTAGCGATGCGCTACCAGTAGCTGAGTTTGTTCCCGCTGGCGGAGTTCCGTCAACAGACTGTCTTTTCCGGAGCCAGAGGCCCCCATTAACCAAATCAGTTTTCCCGTCATCAGAACACCCTTTTACCCTGACGCCAGACGTGATCGATATGAATGTGGTTGCCCTTGCGATGCGCCAGCACCAGGTCGGCGCGTTTGCCCTCGCCAATCACCCCGCGATCCTGAAGATTAAGCGCCTGCGCCGGATTTTTGGTCACCAGCTTCACCGCCTGCGACAGAGTAAAGCGGTTGCTCTCGTCATCGGCGACGCGAAATGCCGCATCGAGCAGGCTGGCGGGGTAGTAGTCGGAAGAGAGGATATCCAGCAGACCAAGCTGTGCCAGTTCACTGGCCGCCACGTTGCCGGAGTGCGAACCGCCGCGCACAATATTCGGCGCGCCCATCAATACATTCATGCCATGCTTGCGCGAAGCTTCCGCCGCTTCGAACGTGGTGGGAAATTCGGCGATTACGCTGCCAAGCTGGTGGGATTCGGCAACGTGCGCGCGCGTGGCGTCATCGTGGCTGGCGAGGGCAATTTGTCGCGCGCGGCATATTGCGGCGATGGTTTCGCGATTCGGCTGCGACCAGCGTGCGGCAAGCGCCAGCTGTTCCTCTTCGTACTGCTGCATCTGCGCATCGGTGAGCGAGTATTTGCCCTGGTAATATTCGCGATACTTCTCGCGATTGGCGAACTGGCGCTGGCCCGGCGAGTGGTCCATCAGCGATACCAGCGTCACCGGTTCGCGCTGCACCAGTTTTTCAAACAGCGGCAGCGTGGTGTGATGCGGCAGTTCGCAACGCAGGTGCAGACGGTGCTCGGCGCGGTTGACCCCGCGTTTCTGCGTCTCTTCGATGGCGTTGATCATCTTCTCCAGATTCTCCAGCCGATCGCCGCCGTCGCGCACGTCGCCAATCGCCACGGCATCCAGCACGGTGGTGATGCCGCTCGCCACCATCAGCGCGTCGTGGCTGCTCATCGCCGAGTGGGCAGGCCAGTCCACTTTTGGGCGCGGAGTGAAGAATTTATCGAGGTTGTCGGTATGCAGCTCAATCAGCCCCGGCAGCAGCCAGCCGCCTTCGCCGTCCATCGCCTCTGGCAGGCGGCTCTGGCTTTCGGCAAAGGCGCGGATTTCACCGTCCTGTACTTCCAGTGAACCGTGCACCACTTCGTTTTCCAGCACCAGTTTGACGTTATTGATAATCATGCAGAGGCTCCCATTGGGTGCAGGCGGTCGGCGACGTCATTGCGTACGGCTTCGTCATGGAAGATGCCGACGATGGCTGCGCCACGGGCTTTGGCTTCGCGGATCAGTTCCACTACGGCGGCGCTGTTTTTAGCGTCCAGCGAGGCGGTGGGTTCATCCAGCAGCAGAATCGGATAGTCGACGATAAAGCCACGGGCGATGTTGACGCGCTGCTGTTCGCCGCCGGAGAAGGTCGATGGTGCCAGGTGCCACAGGCGTTCAGGCACGTTCAGGCGCGTCAGTAATCGGGCGGCTTTAGCGGCGCAGGCTTCACGCGGAACGCCGGTATCGAGCAGCGGCTGCATCACCACTTCCAGTGCCGAAATACGCGGGATGACGCGCAGAAACTGGCTTACCCAGCCGACAGTGGTTTTGCGGATTTCCACCACTTTGCGCGTTGGCGCGGTGACCAGGTCTACCCATTCGTCACCGTGTTTGATCTGGATTTGCCCTTCGTCGGGCAGATAGTTGGCGTACAGCGAGCGTAGCAGAGTTGATTTGCCGCTGCCGGAGTGACCGTGGAGCACCACGCATTCGCCTGCGTTGACGGTGAGCGAGGCGCGTTGTAATACAGGCAGACGCACGCCGTTTTGTTGGTGCAGGATGAAGGTTTTACTGATGTTTTGTACGTTAATCATTTTTCGCCTCGTGGTTCGCATGTTTGGGAGCGGTGCGCACATTGCCCCTCACCCTAACCCTCTCCCCAAAGGGGCGAGGGGACCGCTTGTGCACGGTGTTGAATATTGCGCCGGTTTTCTCCCTCTCCCTCCGGGAGAGGGCCGGGGTGAGGGGATCAGTGCGCAAAGTGTTGCAACTCAATTCTGCAAAACCGATGACACCAGCAACTGGGTATACGGATGATGTGGGTCGTCGAGTACGCGGTCGGTTAACCCACTCTCCACCACCTGACCCTGTTTCATCACCAGCAAACGGTCCGCCAGCAGGCGGGCGACGCCCAAATCATGGGTGACAATCACCACCGCCAGGTTCAGCTCCACCACCAGACCGCGCAGCAGGTCGAGCAGGCGTGCCTGCACTGACACATCCAGCCCGCCGGTTGGCTCGTCCATAAACACCAGCTTCGGATGCGTCACCAGGTTGCGGGCAATCTGCAAACGCTGCTGCATGCCGCCGGAAAAAGTGGTCGGCAGATCGTCGATACGGTTGGCGGGAATCTCCACCTCTTCCAGCCACTTCTGCGCGGTGGCGCGAATATCGCCGTAATGACGCGCCCCGGTCGCCATCAGCCGTTCGCCGATATTGCCGCCTGCTGACACCTGACGGCGCAGGCCGTCGAGCGGATGCTGATGCACCACGCCCCATTCGGTGCGCAGCAGGCGACGGCGGTCGGCCTCGCTCATGCCATAGAGGGAACGGTTTTCATAGTGAATCTCCCCCTGCTGCGGCGTCAGGCGCGCGGAGATTGATTTCAGCAGCGTGGTCTTCCCGGAGCCGGATTCCCCGACGATGCCCAGCACTTCCCCCGGCCATAAATCAAAAGAAACGTCGCTGAAGCCTTTGCCCGGTGCGTAGAGGTGGGTCAGGTTATTGACCGAAAGTAACGGTTGATTCATTGGCTTTTCGCCTCGCTCTGTTGGCGGCAATAATCGGTATCGGAGCAGACAAACATGCGGTTTCCGGCGTCATCCAGCACCACTTCGTCGAGATAGCTGTGGGTCGATCCGCAGATGGCGCATGGCTCATTCCACTGCTGAACGGTGAACGGGTGATCGTCGAAATCGAGACTTTCCACGCGGGTAAACGGCGGCACCGCATAGATGCGCTTCTCGCGCCCTGCGCCGAACAGCTGCAGGGCGGGCATCATGTCCATTTTCGGGTTATCGAATTTCGGGATCGGCGATGGGTCCATGACGTAGCGCCCGTTCACCTTCACCGGATAGGCGTAGGTGGTGGCGATATGACCGAAGCGGGCGATATCTTCATACAGCTTCACCTGCATCACGCCGTACTCCTCCAGCGCGTGCATGGTGCGGGTCTCCGTTTCGCGCGGCTCGATAAAGCGCAGCGGTTCCGGGATCGGCACCTGGAAGATAATGATCTGATCTTCGGTCAGTGGCGTTTCGGGGATGCGGTGGCGCGTCTGGATAAGCGTCGCATCATCCGTACGTTCAGTGGTGTTTACCCCGGTCACGCGCTTAAAGAAGTTGCGAATCGACACCGCGTTGGTGGTGTCATCCGCGCCCTGGTCAATCACCTTCAACACGTCGCTTTCACCAATCACGCTGGCAGTAAGCTGTATGCCGCCGGTTCCCCAGCCGTACGGCATCGGCATCTCGCGCCCGCCAAACGGCACCTGATAGCCGGGGATCGCCACCGCTTTTAAGATGGCGCGGCGGATCATGCGTTTGGTCTGCTCGTCGAGGTAGGCAAAGTTGTAGCCGCTCAGATTAGCCATGGTTCTGCTCCTGTTGCAGACGTTTGAGTAGCTCCAGCTCGGCCTGGAAATCGACGTAGTGCGGGAGTTTGAGGTGCGAGACAAAGCCTGCGGCTTCGACGTTGTCGGCATGCGCCAGCACGAACTCTTCATCCTGCGCCGGGCCTGTCGCGTGCTCGCCGTACTCCGGGGCTTGTAGAGCGCGGTCAACCAGCGCCATTGCCATCGCTTTGCGCTCGCTCATGCCGAACACCAGCCCGTAGCCGCGCGTGAAGTGCGGCGGCTCATCCGGCGGGTCGATAAAACCGTTGACCATTTCACACTCGGTCATCAGCAGTTCGCCGATGTTCACCGCAAATCCCAGCTCTTCCGGCACAATAGAGACGTCGATATAGCCACTGCGGATTTCGCCTGCGAACGGGTGATTGCGTCCGTAACCACGCTGGGTGGAGTAGGCCAGCGCCAGCAAATAGCCTTCGTCTCCGCGCATGAGCTGCTGCAGGCGGGAGGAGCGTGAGCAGGGGTAAACCGGCGGCGTGCGGGTGATGTCATCCGGCTGTGTGCCGCTATCCTCTTCAAACTTCGCCAGCCCCTGACGCGCCAGCAGGCTGAAAACGTGCGGCGATGGGGCTTGCTCGCTGTCGGCGGTGGTCAGCGTCGGCGCTTCGCCATTCGCCAGCAGGGTGAAATCCAGCAGGCGATGGGTGTAGTCGTAGGTCGGGCCAAGCAACTGGCCGCCAGGAATGTCTTTATAAACGGCGGAGATACGGCGTTCGAGACGCATCTCGGTGGTGTCGAGCGGCTCGCTTACCGCCAGTTTTGCCAGCGTCGTGCGGTAGGCGCGCAGCAGGAAAATTGCTTCAACGTTATCGCCACTGGCCTGTTTCAGCGCCAGTGCGGCCAGTTCGCGGTCGGCAATGCCGCCTTCGGTCATCACGCGATCCACCGCGAGATTAAGCTGCTGTTCAATCTGGGCGACGCTCAGTTCAGGCAAATCGGTATCGCCCCGGCGTCGGCTCTCTTGCAGGGCGTGGGCGGCGTCGATCGCCTTCTCGCCCCCTTTCACGGCAACGTACATCAGCACACCTCCACAAGAGTGGTTCGCGGAATAGCCAGCAGGCGCTCGCCGCAGGTCAGGATCAGGTCGATGCCGAGCGGGAACGGGTGCGGGCGCTCGGTGAGTTCGTGCAGAATGCACTCCGGCAGTTGCGGGGCGATCATCCGTTCTTCGGCAATACCCGCGCCGGTGAGGCGCAGCATGCGTCCGCCGCTCAGGCTGGTGACCTGTAAAATCAACGTCGCACCGGCTTCCGGCGCAACGGCGGTGCCGGTGGAAAGGGCGTTGAGCTGCTCGCTGGTAATCGCCTCATCCGTCACTGCGAAGGTCGCCTGTTCCGGCTGATTGACCAGCGGGGCGTTGGTATGAAAACGCAGGCTCTGGCTGACGATATCGTTACTTAATGGCGCGGAAAGCCACACCGGCGTGTCGTTATCGGCCAGCGTGAGCAGCACGCTGGTGGTGGCGATATTCAGCGGCTGCCAGCCGCGTTTGAGCTGATGCAGGGCGACAATCACGCCCGGCTCGCTCATGGCCTTTAACAGGCGACGAAAACTGTGCTGGGCATCCTGCACGGGAAGCATAAAAGCGGTTTCCAGGGTCATGCGTTGTCTCCGCGAACCATCGTAAAGAAGTCGACCCGACTGGCGTTCACTTCGGCCTGGCGTGCGGCAATGCGTGCCATACGGTCAGCGTCCAGCGGGGCAATAAGGGTTTCTGATAAGTTTTGAAAGTGGCGAGATTGCTGCATCAGCGCGTCAATCAGCGCGCAGCGTTCGGCGTGCTGTTTGTCGCGCCCCAGCACCCAGCTGTAGCCGAGCGTGCCGTCAGTCAGGCGTACGGCGGCGCGGGTGAGCGTGGCATCGCCGGCAAAAAAGCGTTCGCCGGTGCCACCCATTCGCGCCTGAATCTGTACCAGGCCGGTTTCAGCGGCGCGGATCACCTCATAGTCGGCGGTGATGTTCAGCGCCTTCAGGCGGGCTGCCAGTTCAGCCGGTTGGCTGTGCGCCAGCACGGACATCCAGTGCTGGCGGGTCGCGGTATCTGCGTGCATTCAGTGCTCCATGGTGAATTCAATCATGTCGGCGCGCGTCAGGCTGACGGAGTACTCCGCCGGGCTGCTTTCACCGTCACGGTGGTTAAGGGTGCGCACGCACAGCAGCGGCGACATATTCGGAATTTCAAGACGCTGGCACTCTTTGGCCTGGGCGCGGCGGGCGCTGATCCGCGTCTGGCTGCGGCGCAGCGCAATCCCCGTTTGCTCACGCAGAAAATCGTGCAGCGAGCCGCTGTCGAAACGTTGCAGCGTCGGCCAGAGGGTGAGGTCCGCAAAGTAGTGGTCGATTAAACAGAGCGCGACGCCGTTGACCCGGCGCAGGGTGCGCAGGTGGATAACGTTCTCGCCCTCGGCGATCCCCAGCGCGTCAGCGACGTGGCCGGACGCGGGGCGCAGCACCGACAGCAGTTTTTCGCTGGTGGGATGGCTGCCCTGGTCCAGCAGGTTCTGGCTAAAACGCGCCTGGGCGTTGAGCGGGTAATCGAACGGGCGCATCAGCACCAGTACGCCGATGCCCTGACGGCGCTGTACCCAGCCTTTTTCCACCAGTTGGTCGATGGCACGGCGCAGGGTGTGGCGATTCACCTCAAAGCGCGCTGCCAGTTGCTGCTCGGCGGGAAGATAGTCGCCGCAGCGGTAGTGTTGACGAAGCTCCTGCTCAAGTTTTGCGGCTATCTCCTGATAGCGTGTTGGGTAGCTGGTCGGATGTGTAGACAAGTGCATAGATATCAATGCCTCGCTTATCAGATAAAGTGCTTACGCAACCGTTGAGAGAGGAAATCCAGCAGGCTGACCGTGACGATAATCAGCACCATCAGGGCGCAGGTTTGCTGGAACTGGAAACCGCGAATCGCTTCCCACAGCGTGACGCCGATCCCGCCAGCGCCGACCATGCCAACAACGGTGGCCGAACGGACGTTGGATTCGAAGCGATAGAGGGAGTAGGAGATCAGCAGCGGCATCACCTGCGGCAGCACGCCGTAGAGGATCTCTTCGAGCTTGTTGGCACCAGTGGCGCGAATACCTTCCACCGGGCCGGGTTCAATCGCTTCCACCGCTTCGGAAAGCAGTTTGGAAAGCACGCCGGTGGTGTGAATAAACAGCGCCAGCACGCCAGCGAACGGCCCGAGACCGACGGCGACCACGAACAGCATGGCGAAGACCATTTCGTTAATGGCGCGGCAGGCGTCCATCAGACGGCGCACGGGCTGGTACACCCACCACGGCACCAGGTTTTCGGCGCTCATCAGGCCGAAGGGGATGGAGAGAACGACTGCCAGCGCAGTGCCCCAGACGGCGATTTGCAGCGTGACGGCCATTTCGGTGAGGTAATCCTGCCACTGGCTGAAATCGGGCGGGAAGAAGTCGGCGGCGAATGTTGCCATGTTGCCGCCGTCTTTGATCAGCGTGAGCGGGGCCATTTCCGCGCCCTGCCACGAGACGACCAGTACAGCGAGAACAACGGCCCAGCTGAAGATCGAGAACCAGCTGCGCTTGGGTGGGGCAATGGTGATGGTTTGCATGTTTGGCTCCGTTTAATGTTTTCTCCCTCTCCCTGTGGGAGAGGGCCGGGGTGAGGGCACCAGCGTGCGCATTTCCCCCTCACCCTAACCCTCTCCCTCAAGGGAGAGGGGACCGATCGAGCACATTACTGCACCGCTTTACTCACCGAACTCATCGCGCTTAACGCGTTGTTCAGGCGGTCCAGGTCATCCAGTTGCGCCTGAATGGCGCTGGTTTTTGCCAGCTTGTCCTGCTCATTCAGCCCTTTATTGCCTTTCACGCCCTGCATCTCTTTAAACAGCGCGAGCTGGCGAATCGGCACCAGTTGCAGGTCGCTGGAGGCGCGGAACGGGGCCCAGCCCAGGCGCTCCAGCACCGCTTTCTCTTCCGGCGTTTTGCCGTAGTTCATA
This sequence comes from Escherichia sp. MOD1-EC5990, assembly GCF_002965285.1. Taxonomy (NCBI): domain Bacteria; kingdom Pseudomonadati; phylum Pseudomonadota; class Gammaproteobacteria; order Enterobacterales; family Enterobacteriaceae; genus Escherichia; species Escherichia sp. MOD1-EC5990. The sequence continues at coordinate 102,945 of NZ_PTRV01000009.1, forward strand.
AAGAAGTCGTAGATCTTGTCTTTGGTGGTTTCGGAAAGATTTTTGCGCCAGACGATCGGATCGCCTGGGATCAGCGGCGATTTCCAGATCACCTTCAGTTCTTTGAGCTTCTCCGGTGCGGAGGTTTTCAGCTTGTCGAGGTTCTCGGTGTTGTTGGTCGCCACATCCACCTGCTTGTTGGCGACGGCCAGCGCGTTGGTTTCATGCCCGGCGTTGACGGTGCGCTTGAAGTCGCTGGCGGAGATATTGTTTTTGGCGAAGACGTAGTAGCCGGGGACGAGGAAGCCAGAGGTGGAGTTAGGATCGCCATTGCCAAAGGTGAGATCTTTACGCTTCGCCAGCAGATCGTTCAGGTTGTTGATCGGACTGTCTTTGTTGACGATCAACACGCTCCAGTAACCCGGCGATCCATCCGCCGCGACCGTCTGGGCGAAGACCTGACCGTTGGCGCGATCCACTGCTTCCATTGCCGACAGGTTGCCGTACCAGGCGATATCCACTTTATTGAAGCGCATCCCCTGGATAATGCCCGCGTAGTCCGGGGCAAAGAAGGCGTTGACCTTTACGCCCAGCTTCTTCTCCATATCCTGTAAGAACGGCGTCCATTGCGGTTTCAGGTTTTGCTGTGATTCCGTTGAAATAATGCCGAAATTCAGCGCCTTTTCCTGCTCTTCGGCGTGCGCCGGGCTTAACAGGGTGCTGAGGCTGAACATGCTGGTGAAGGCCAGCGAGGCAATTATCTTAGCGTTCATTCGTTTTCCTCAATGATGGGGATGTCAGGCAGCTTTCGCGTTTTCTTCGACGCGGTTGATGCTGCGGTAGAGATGGTCAAAACGTTCGTTGTCAAACTGTTGGCTGCTGCCGTCGTAGAAGACGTGCCCCTGGCGCAGGGCGACGATGCGTTCGCAATAGCGCAGGGCGTAATCCACCTGATGCAGCGTCACCACCACGGTGATGCCGTCGTTCTGGTTGATGTCGCGCAGGGTATCCATCACGATGCGGGCCGATTCCGGGTCCAGCGAGGCGATCGGTTCGTCCGCCAGAATCACCTTCGCCTGCTGCATCAGCGCACGGGCAATCGCCACACGCTGCTGCTGTCCGCCGGAGAGGGTGGAAACGCGCTGATGGGCAAAGTGCACCATGCCAACGCGGGTCAGCGCCTGTAACGCGCGCTGTTTCTGCTCGTGGGTGAAGTAGCTAAAACAGGTGCGCCAGAATGGCGTGCTGCCGAGCGCGCCAATCAGCACGTTCTCCAGTACGCTCAGGCGATTCACCAGGTTGAATTGTTGGAAGATGTAGCCGGTGTTGGCGCGGCTTTTGCGGATATCGCGGGCCAGGCGGCCTTCGCGCTGGACTGTGCGGCCCAGCAGCTCGATATGGCTACCGGCAGATTTATCGCCGGTAATCAAACCGCTTAAATGACGTAAAAGGGTGGATTTGCCGGAACCGGACGGCCCAAGCAGAGCTACCATTTCACCGTGATGAATGTTCAGATCAACCGCATGCAGCGCCTGATGCTGATTGAAGGTTTTGGCGAGCTTCTCGACACGGATAATCGTTTGCATGATGCAGCCTCCCTAAAAAAGTGGCTCCATCGTGGCGGATTATCGTGACGATTTTGTTAACTAAAAGTGACTAACAGATGAAGAGTTAACGGGAATTCGATGACAGTGCGGGAGGGCGGGCCTCCCGGCGGGTTAGTGCGTTGGTTGTTGTTTGACGACATTAATCATCCACGGTACGCCAAATTTATCGGTGACTTTGCCGAAGCCATGCGCCCAGAAAGTTTCCTGCCAGGCCATTTCGATTTTTCCGTTAGCGGCAAGGTTGTCAAACCAGCGTTTTCCTTCTTCGACCTGTTGCGAATCGAGCACCAGCGTAAAGCCGGAGTAGCTGGCTTTTCCTGACGGTATGGCATCGCTCATCATGATATCGCTTCCGGCAATACGCACGTTAGCATGGGCGATAGCGGTATCGGGAAATTGCATACCGGAAGGGCAGTTCTCGGCGCTGTCCTGCGCTGATTTCGGCATTTCGCCGAAGCTGATTTTATAGAGCAGTTCCGCGCCCAACGTACGTTGATAATAGGCAATCGCGTCGGAACAGTTACCGGCAAAAGAGAGGTAGGGACTTAACGGCATGATGGTGACCTCAGTTAAGAGAAGCCAGTTAAGTGTAGTTCGAAAATTATACAGATGAGCGGGGGCTGATAAGACTCGGTAAGCGTCGCATTAGGCACCGTTGCCGGATGGTGCGAGAATTTGTAGGCCTGATAAGACGCGCGAGCGTCGCATCAGGCAGTCGGCACCGTAGCCGGATGCGGCGCGAGCGCCTTATCCGGCCTACCGATCATGGGCCAATATTACATTGAGCAATACAATCAGTTCTTTTTCACAAACTCAGATTTCAGTTTCATCGGACCAAAACCGTCGATTTTGCAATCGATGTTGTGGTCGCCTTCAACCAGGCGAATGTTTTTCACTTTGGTACCGATCTTCAGCATCGAAGAGCTACCTTTCACCTTCAGATCTTTAATGATGGTAACGCTGTCGCCGTCAGCCAGCAGATTGCCGTTAGCATCTTTAACGATCAGTTCATCGCTTTCCTGTGCAGGTTCTGCGTCGTTCCATTCGTAGGCACATTCCGGGCAGATGTACATGCCGTTATCTTCGTAGGTGTATTCGGAGTTGCATTTTGGGCAGTGTGGTAATGACATGTGGATTTCCTCAAAAGTCAGCAGGGCAAAAGCGCCAAAAAACGGCAGATTGCCGAAAAAGGCCGCAATTATACACAAAATCCCTGAGTTTGTCGGGGGTACTGCTGATTTTAGACGACGATCGTTTTCATTTGAAAGGAAACGCAAAAAGAAAATAATCTTTTTGCCTCCATTTATTATTTAAGATAAGGTTAATGCTCTACTTGTTCTTTTTTTAATTCAAATGATATTTTTATCTTTCTGACGTTTTAAACGTATCGGAAGACGTTATTTATTCTAATAAAAAACAACACTCTAAATATAAAATTATTTCTTGCAGTAATTATAAAAGCCGAAAACAGAACTCAAAAACAATCTGGCTAAATAAAAGTAATAAAATTTGCTTTAAGGAAAAATTTTCTATGTACACACAGACCCTGTATGAGTTAAGTCAGGAGGCTGAACGCCTGTTACAGCTTTCTCGTCAACAGTTGCAGTTACTGGAAAAAATGCCTCTCTCTATACCCGGAGACGATGCGCCACAGCTGACTTTACCCTGGAGTCAGCCTAATATCATCGAGCGTCACGCGATGCTGAATAATGAGTTGCGTAAAATTTCTCGACTGGAAATGGTGCTGGCAATTGTCGGCACCATGAAAGCAGGGAAATCAACCACCATTAATGCCATTGTTGGTACAGAGGTTTTGCCTAATCGCAATCGTCCAATGACTGCGCTGCCGACGCTTATTCGTCATACGCCCGGGCAAAAAGAACCGGTACTGCATTTTTCACATGTCGCGCCAATCGATGGTTTAATTCAACAATTACAACAGCGCCTGCGTGACTGCGATATTAAGCATCTGACCGATGTGCTGGAAATAGATAAAGATATGCGTGCGCTTATGCAGCGGATCGAAAATGGCGTCGCTTTCGAAAAATATTATCTGGGTGCCCAGCCTATTTTTCATTGTCTGAAAAGTTTGAATGATTTGGTGCGACTGGCGAAGGCGCTGGACGTCGATTTTCCTTTTTCTGCTTACGCCGCCATTGAGCATATTCCCGTGATTGAAGTGGAGTTTGTCCATCTGGCGGGGCTGGAGAGTTATCCCGGTCAGTTGACGTTACTGGATACCCCTGGGCCAAATGAAGCCGGGCAACCGCATCTGCAAAAAATGCTTAACCAGCAGCTGGCTCGCGCCTCGGCGGTACTGGCGGTGCTGGATTATACGCAACTGAAATCGATCTCCGATGAAGAGGTCCGTGAGGCGATTTTGGCGGTGGGGCAATCGGTGCCGCTGTATGTGCTGGTCAATAAGTTCGATCAACAGGATCGTAACAGTGACGACGCCGACCAGGTGCGGGCACTGATTTCCGGGACGCTGATGAAAGGCTGTATTACGCCACAGCAGATATTTCCAGTGTCGTCGATGTGGGGCTACCTGGCGAATCGGGCGCGTAATGAGTTAGCCAACAACGGTAAGTTACCCGCGCCAGAGCAACAACGCTGGGTGGAGGATTTTGCCCATGCCGCGCTCGGCAGGCGCTGGCGTCATGCCGACCTGGCGGACCTCGAACATATTCGTCATGCTGCCGATCAGTTGTGGGAAGATTCGCTGTTCGCCCAGCCAATTCAGGCGTTGCTTCATGCCGCTTACGCTAACGCCTCGTTGTATGCTCTGCGATCTGCCGCGCATAAACTGTTGAATTACGCGCAGCAGGCGCGGGAATACCTGGATTTTCGTGCGCACGGGTTAAACGTCGCTTGTGAACAATTGCGGCAAAATATCCACCAGATCGAAGAAAGTTTGCAGCTATTTCAACTCAATCAGGCTCAGGTGAGCGGCGAGATTAAACATGAAATCGAGCTGGCCCTGACCTCCGCCAACCTCTTTCTGCGTCAACAGCAAGATGCGGTGAATGCCCAGTTAGCCGCGTTGTTTCAGGATGATTCGGGGTCATTAAGCGAGATTCGTACCTGCTGTGAGACACTGTTACAGACGGCGCAGAACACCATCAGTCGCGACTTTACGCTGCGTTTTGCCGAGCTTGAATCCACTCTTTGCCGGGTGTTAACCGATGCTATTCGGCCCATTGAGCAACAAGTCAAAATGGAATTGAGCGAGTCTGGGTTTCGTCCTGGGTTTCATTTTCCTGTTTTTCACGGCGCAGTTCCCCACTTCAACACTCGCCAGTTGTTCAGTGAAGTCATCTCCCGCCATGCAGCAACGGACGAGCAGAGTACGCGTTTAGGCGTTGTGCGTGAGACTTTTTCGCGCTGGTTGAATCAGCCCGACTGGGGACGGGGAAATGAGAAATCCCCGATAGAGACGGTTGATTACAGTGCGTTGCAACGAGCATTAAGCGCAGAAGTCGATCTTTATTGCCAACAAATGGCTAAAGTTCTGGCAGAGCAGGTCGATGAATCTGTTACGGCAGGCATGAATACTTTTTTCGCTGAGTTCGCTTCATGTTTGACGGAATTACAGACGCGTTTACGCGAAAGTCTGGCTCTGCGTCAACAAAATGAATCGGTGGTCAGGCTGATGCAGCAGCAATTGCAGCAGATTGTGATGACTCATGGCTGGATTTACACCGACGCTCAGCTGTTACGCGATGATATTCAAACACTTTTCACGGCAGAACGATATTGACCAAGACGTTACTGGACGGCCCCGGTCGCGTGCTGGAGTCGATTCATTCCCGCTTTTTAGTGGATCTGGCGCAGGGCGATGATGCCCGCCATCCACAAGCCCATCAGCAGCAGTTTCGTGAACGACTGATGCAGGAACTTCTTGCGCGCGTGCAGCTTCAGTCATGGACGAACGGCGGCATATTAAATGCGCCGCTTAGCCTGCGTCTGACATTGGTGGAAAAACTGGCGTCGATGCTGGATCCCGGTCATCTGGCGCTGACGCAGATCGAGCAACATTTGGCGCTGTTGCAAAAAATGGATCACCGCCAGCACTCTGCTTTCCCGGAGCTTCCGCAGCAAATTGCCGCCTTGTATGAGTTGTTTTCAGCCCGTTGTCGCTGGAAGGAAAAGGCGTTAACGCAACGAGGATTACTGGTACAGGCCGGTGATCAGAGTGAGCAAATTTTTACCCGCTGGCGTGCTGGGGCGTATAACGCCTGGTCGTTGCCTGGGCGCTGTTTTATCGTTCTGGAGGAGTTGCGCTGGGGAGCATTTGGCGATGCCTGCCGTCTGGGAAGCCCGCAAGCGGTGGCGTTGTTGCTGGGTGATTTGCGCGAGAAAACGACACAACATCTGGCAGAGAGTATCAATGCGGCACCGACCACGCGTCACTATTACCATCAGTGGTTTGCCTCTTCGACCGTTCCGACGGGAGGGGAGCATGCTGATTTTTTAAGTTGGCTGGGAAAGTGGACCACGGCAGATAAACAACCCGTTTGCTGGTCAGTGACCCAACGCTGGCAAACTGTCGCGCTGGGGATGCCACGACTCTGTTCAGCGCAGCGTTTGGTGGGGGCAATGGGCGAGGAAATCTTCTCTGTAAATTTGGCGTAAATAATCAGTTACATCAATGAGTCCTAAACGAAATCCATGTGTGAAGTTGATCACAAATTTAAACACTGGTAGGGTAAAAAGGTCATTAACTGCCCAATTCAGGCGTCAACTGGTTTGATTGTACATTCCTTAACCGGAGGGTGTAAGCAAACCCGCTACGCTTGTTACAGAGATTGCATCCTGCAATTCCCGCTCCCCTTTTGCGGCCGTCGCGCTGATTTTTCTGGCGTTTGCGGAAATGGGCCAACTCTGCGAGGAAAGCTATGCTGAAAAGGAAAAAAGTAAAACCGATTACCCTTCGTGATGTCACTATTATTGATGACGGTAAACTGCGTAAAGCCATTACCGCAGCATCACTGGGTAATGCAATGGAATGGTTCGATTTTGGTGTTTATGGTTTTGTTGCTTACGCATTAGGTAAAGTTTTTTTCCCGGGGGCTGACCCCAGCGTGCAGATGGTTGCTGCACTTGCCACTTTCTCCGTTCCCTTTCTGATTCGACCGCTTGGCGGACTCTTCTTTGGTATGTTGGGCGATAAATATGGTCGCCAGAAGATCCTCGCTATCACTATTGTGATTATGTCGATCAGTACGTTCTGTATTGGCTTAATACCGTCCTACGACACGATTGGTATTTGGGCACCGATTCTGCTGTTGATCTGTAAGATGGCACAAGGTTTCTCGGTCGGCGGTGAATATACCGGGGCGTCGATATTTGTTGCGGAATACTCCCCTGACCGTAAACGTGGCTTTATGGGCAGCTGGCTGGACTTCGGTTCTATTGCCGGGTTTGTGCTGGGTGCGGGCGTGGTGGTGTTAATTTCGACCATTGTCGGCGAAGCGAACTTCCTCGACTGGGGCTGGCGTATTCCGTTCTTTATTGCTCTGCCGTTAGGGATTATCGGGCTTTACCTGCGCCATGCGCTGGAAGAAACTCCGGCGTTCCAGCAGCATGTTGATAAACTGGAACAGGGCGACCGCGAAGGTTTGCAGGATGGCCCGAAAGTCTCGTTTAAAGAGATTGCCACTAAATACTGGCGCAGCCTGTTGACATGTATTGGTCTGGTAATTGCCACCAACGTGACTTACTACATGTTGCTGACCTATATGCCGAGTTATTTGTCGCATAACCTGCATTACTCCGAAGACCACGGGGTGCTGATTATTATCGCCATTATGATCGGTATGCTGTTTGTCCAGCCGGTGATGGGCTTGCTGAGTGACCGTTTTGGCCGTCGTCCGTTTGTGCTACTTGGTAGTGTTGCACTGTTTGTGTTGGCGATCCCGGCGTTTATTCTGATTAACAGTAACGTCATCGGCCTGATTTTTGCCGGGTTACTGATGCTGGCGGTGATCCTTAACTGCTTTACGGGCGTTATGGCTTCTACCTTGCCAGCGATGTTCCCGACGCATATCCGTTACAGCGCGCTGGCGGCGGCATTTAATATTTCGGTGCTGGTTGCCGGTCTGACGCCAACGTTGGCGGCCTGGCTGGTCGAAAGCTCGCAGAATCTGATGATGCCTGCCTATTACCTGATGGTAGTGGCGGTGGTTGGTTTAATCACCGGCGTAACCATGAAAGAGACGGCGAATCGTCCGTTGAAAGGTGCGACACCGGCGGCGTCAGATATACAGGAAGCGAAGGAAATTCTCGTCGAGCATTACGATAATATCGAGCAGAAAATCGATGATATTGACCACGAGATTGCCGATTTGCAGGAGAAACGTACCCGCCTGGTGCAGCAACATCCGCGAATTGATGAATAAGCTGAAACGGATGGCCTGATGTGACGCTGTCTTATCAGGCCAATTGAACTCTTAAGGTTCACTTAATCTCTGACGCGCATACTCTCCTCCAGGTTAACGGAGGAGAGTGCAATGAAAAACCGTGTTTATGAAAGTTTAACTACCGTGTTCAGCGTGCTGGTGGTCAGCAGCTTTCTTTATATCTGGTTTGCCACGTACTGATCTTTTTTCAGCCGTATCCAGGCCCGTGTGCCAGAAGTCTCTTGCCGGTTTTGCAGGAAAAACTGCCCGTGATGCAACTGTGTAATGCGGCTGACAATACTTAACCCCAGACCAATCCCGCCATAACGGCTGTCCATACGTACAAACGCTTTACTCAACTCCCCGCATTTACTCTCATCAATACCCGGTCCTTCATCTTCAACGGCCATGACCGCTCCGCCATCTTCTTGCAGCTTAATCATAATGTTGCTGCCTTGCGGGCTGTAACGATGGGCGTTTTCTACCAGGTTTCGCAATAACATCCGCAGCAGGGTTGCATCACCCTGAACGGTGATGTCGGCGGCGCTCTCTGGCAATAGCAGGGTTTGCTGGCGCTGGTCGAGCATGGTACTGAGTTCGTCATACGAGGGGAGAATGACATCTTCCAGCAGTTTTACATGTTGATAATTACCGGAAGAAAATGACTGTCCGGCACGCGCCAGTTGCAGTAGCTGGGAGACACTCTCCATCATCTGATCAAGTCGTGCCACTAACGGTGCTACATCAATGTGATGCGTTTTCGCCAGCAGTTCCAGATGCAAACGCACCCCCGCCAGTGGCGTTCGCAGTTCGTGCGCGACGTCAGCGGTAAACAACCTTTCGTTATCCAGCGTGTTGGTCAGGCGACTGACCAGATCGTTTAACGCTGAAACCACCGCTTCGATTTCGAGGGTGGCGCTGTGAATGGCAATGGGCGTTAAGTTGTCGGCGGTGCGCGCTTCCAGCTCTTTTTGCAGCTCCGCCAGCGGGCGGGTGATGCGGCGTACCGCCTGATAGCAGATAAATAGCGTCAGGCTGACCATAAAGACGCCAGGGACAATCAGGCTGGCGACCGCCTCGCGGATCTCACGCATGATGTGGCGATCGTTATTGCGATTGTCGCGTAACGCCTGCTCAAACAGCTGAATCTGCTCGGTACTTTCATGCCATAGCCAGAAGACGCTGATCAACTCAAACACCAACAAAATGGCCCCAATGGTCAATATCAGCCGTTGGCGCAGCGATATTGGTCGGCGCAGAAAACGCATCAGATTCAATTAGTTTTCCTCATTCGCGACCAGCATATAGCCAAAGCCGCGCACGGTGCGGATACGGGCTTTGCCCACTTTGTCGCGCAGATTGTGGATATGCACTTCAAGAGTGTTGGTCGAGGGTTCGTTGTCCCAGTTATAGATGTCGTTGTAGAGAATTTCCCGATGCACCGGACTGCCTGCTTTAAGCATTAACCGTGATAGCAGAGCATATTCTTTGGGCGTCAGAATCAACTCTTCACTGCCCATCCATACCTGACGGCGCCCCATATTCAGCGTCAGATTGCCAACAATCAACTCACTTTCGCCCTGATTATTATGGCGTCGTAGCAGGGCGCGGATACGGGCATGTAACTCTTCCAGCGCAAAAGGCTTTACCAGGTAGTCATCGGCACCGACATCCAGCCCGGCGATTTTGTCGGTAAGGGTATCGCGGGCGGTGAGAATTAACACCGGCAGGGTGTATTTTTTCTGCCGGATTCGGGCGAGAAAATGCAGCCCATCTTCGTCGGGTAACCCTAAATCCAGTACCACCAGGCTGTAATGACCGGTCTCAAGGCTTTGTTCCGCCATCCGCGCGGTTGTCACGCCATCGCACGCGTAGCCTTCGGTTTGCGCCGCCAGAATCAATCCCTGCAATAACAGCGTATCGTCTTCAACAATCAGAATTTTCATTCACTCACTCTCCTGCAAGTTTGCAGAATATCATCCGCAGCCTGGTAATACTTCGTCTCAACGCCAGTTAATCCCAATAGCGTGGAGAATAAATTGTCTTGTGAATAGTGTTGCGTTTGCGCCTGTTTCTGTAGGCAACTTTGGTCAACCTGATACCGTTTTTGATAATCCTCAGACAGCCACAGCAGCATCGGCACCTGTTTTTGGCTATCCGGGGCGATGGCATAAGGCAGACCGTGCAGATAGATGCCATTTTCACCTAACGATTCACCGTGGTCAGAAAGATAAACCAGGCTGGTGGTAAATTTATCCTGATGTTCTTTCAGTAGATTAATTGCTTTATCAACAATATAGTCGACGTAGACCAGCGTATTGTCGTAAGTGTTTACCAGTTGCTCTTGGGTACAGGTCTGGATCTCGTTGGTGTCGCAGGTAGGGGTAAATTTCCTGAACTGTGGCGGATAGCGATTGTAATAGGTCGGGCCGTGACTGCCGATGGTGTGTAAGACAATTACGCCATCACCTTGCAGGTTATTGATGTACTCTTCCAGCCCGTGGAAAAGCACTTCGTCATAACATTCGCCGTTGATACACTGACCAGGCAGGTTCAGCGCAGTGACGTTCTGGTGAGGCACGCGATCGCAGGCACCTTTGCAGCCACCATCGTTGTCATTCCACAGCACGTTTATGCCCGCCCGCTGAATGATATCCAGCACGCCTTCCTGATGTTGTGCCAGTTCTTCTTTGTAATGCTCACGCGGCATATCCGAGAACATGCATGGTACTGAAACTGCCGTTGCCGTGCCGCAAGACGCAGTATTGGGGAAATAGACCACGTTATCTTTCGCCAGCCGCGGGTTCGTTTCACGCGGGTATCCGTTGAGGGAGAAGTTCTCCGCCCGCGAGGTTTCGCCGACAATCAAAATGGTCAAATTTTTACGTTTCTCGTTCTGCATTAACGGGTTGCGGTGCGCGTCTTCACCAATTCGCACCAGCGGCAGATTTGCCAGTCGCTGATGGGAGTACCATGACCAGCTGGCAACAATGCTGTTAGAGGGGCTTAAGGACTTCACCAGCTCTTTGTTGTTGCGAAACAGCGAGGCGTAGTCTTTATAAAACAGTGCGGCGACCAGCAGAATCAGGAGCACAGAAACCAGAATATTGGCTCCACGGAAAAGAACACTGCGCAGGCGCGAGGTGGCCGGTTTGATTTTAATCCAGCAGGCAATTAGCGCAGCAAGTACGCCGCTGAGTCCCAGCGTTAATAACATTTGCGGTGTCATCAGCGCATAACTTTCTGCTGGGGTGGTATCAATAATATTGGCAATCATCGAGCGGTCGATGACGATGCCGTAAGTCATTATGAAATATTGTGCAGCCGCGCCAACCAGAATAAACAGGCAGGCCAGCGGTCGATTAAGCCATAAGAAAGAGCTTAGTGTCAGGACAATATTAATCACGCTGAAAGCGACGACCGGCATCGACAAGAAAACCAGTACGTTATGCAGCGAGTCCAGCGGCAGCGCCTGCAACACCTGTTTAAAAAAGGCAATATTCAGGCAGATAGAGATATAAAAAGCGGCCAACAATAGCCAGGCGAGTAAATTCAAAGAGGGTCTTTTTAGTAGGCGCTTCAACATCACGGTGTTTCCATCGAACAAAGTGCGCATATGCTCGCAAAGCAAAATTAAGCCAACCTTAAGTTCTTAAGGTTGGCTTTTATGTTTGCTGGATTAAGGGGAATTAATCTTTGCTTATTGGTGCATCTAAGGGATACGGGTTTTTATGCAGCCGGTTGTAATTCAGCGCATACATGGCGGTGATGACCATCAGGGTGACAAATGACCACATAACCTCTTTCGCGCCGGACCCTACTACGGCCCAGATGCAGTAGAGGAAGGCAATGGTAGTAACAGCCAGATATGCCGGGCGTGCTTTACCAAAGTGGCCGTGGCCGAGCAGCAGTAACGCCGCACAGGTGTAAAGATATGGCACCAGTGTAAAGATGACCGACACGGAAGAAACCAGACCGAATTCTTTGGTCGCGTTTGGCGAAATGCTGCTGAGCTGGAAGATGGTCATCAAAATTCCGACGATAATCAGCCCCGCCACTGGCGTACCCGCTTTGTTTACACGAGCAAAAATCGGTGGGAACAGCCCGTCATCGGCAGCGGCTTTCGCCGTTTGACCCGCCAGCAATGTCCAGCCGCCCAGTGAACCTAAGCAACCCGCAGCTGCGCAGAAAGAAACAATGGCCCCGGCGGTGTCACCCAGCGCCATCCGTGCGGCATCACCGAATGGCGAAGCAGAAACGCGCAGTGCGGCATTAGGGATCATCCCCATAATCGCGGTGGTAGAAAGTACATAGCAAACGGCGGCAATCAATACCCCACCAATGGTGGCGATAGGGACGTTGCGTTTCGGGTTTTTCACCACACCTGCGGCAACGGAGGCACTTTCCACACCGATGAACGACCACAGCGTAACGTTAAGGGTACTTTGAATCGCGCCGAAGGTGCCCAGGCCGCTGACGTTCCATGCCGCCATATAGGTTTCACCACGGAACCAGAACCAGCCAAATACGGCAATCCCGACGATGGGGATCAGTGCCAGCACGGTGGCAACGGCCTGCACGCGGGTGATCATTTTCGGACCGACAATGTTTAGCAGGACGAAGATCCACAGCACCACGACGCAGGTGATGGTTAATACCAGTGGATCTTTCAGAATCGGGAAGAAGTAACTTAAATATCCTACGCCAATGACCACCATGGCGATATTGCCGATCCAGCAGGCCAGCCAGTAGAGGACGTTGGTTTGATAACCGAGAAACGGGCCAAAGCAGCGGCGGGCGTAAGCGTAAGAACCACCAGGACTTGGGTCGAGGAACGACATTTTGGCGTATACCATCGAGAGCCCCAGCGCACCGATAATCGTCACCAACCATCCATAAATGGCAATCCCGCCAGTGGAGGCCAGGTTTGCAGGTAACAGAAAAACACCTGACCCCATAATATTCCCCGACACCATCAGGGTGACGGGGATTAAGCCCACTTTGTGAGCATCAGCATCCGAAGACATAATTAAACTCCTGCGAAGGCGAGCTTCGTGACAATAAATTACGTCATATCATACGCCTGCATTCGATAGTTGAATTATTATCGACCGGGTTATCGCTGATGCCGTTATTAATATAGCTCTTCGTTAAGGTTAAAAATCAGGCGACAGTGCGCTCTCTGTGCTGACTAACATAATGCAGAGGCGTCATACCGTAGAAGTCTTTAAAGACAGAAATAAAGTACGACGTACTGTTGTAGCCACACGACTGTGAGACCTGAGAGATATTTTTACCGTCCATCATTAATTCATTGACGGCATAACGCATGCGGCAGGTGGTGATTATTTGGCTATAACTGGTGTTTTCGCTTTTCAGCTTTTTCTTTAACAGACTTGGGCTAAGACATAAACAACTGGCTACCATACTAAGATTCCAGTCTTTGTGGATATCGCTTTCAATAATTTGATAAACGCTGTCACTTACACAATTACGTAACATATACATCATTAATGAAAGGAATTTTTTACTGTCGAGAAAACGGGATAGCACAGTGAATAATAATGCACGTGTTCGTTCCTTTTCTGACTCAGTTTCAGCGGGCATCATGCTATGTTGCGCGGCAACGCGAAAGACGTCTGGCGTCAGGCATGGCAGGGTGAGGATGGGCGTAGCACTACGTTGCCATACTGGTATTTGCGAGAGATCTTTATTCAGAAACCGGAGGTAATCTTTGATGATGTCGTGACTAATATGAGCAACCAAAGTGTTATTAAGAGAGGAGACGTCGATAATATTATTTTCACAATTTAATAACGCCATATGGTTAGCTTTAAGGCTAATAGGTTCTTTCCCATTCACCCTTATCCAGACATCTTTTTCAGTCAATAAAACAATACAAGGTTGGTCGCTGCAAATCCTCATACATGTACTCCTGAGTGCGAATAAAAGACCAGTTCTCGCTAAAGCAAAGCGATACCGGGAAATGGTTATATAATTGTATGATGAATATAAACATGCATAAAAATAACGAGTTTTACTAATATTACAAATTTTTATAGTAATTTCTCATGTACATATTTTTTTACAGGATAAATAACAGGCGAAAAAAAGCGCGGGGTGGGACCGCGCAAAAAGTATGACATTTTTGTTTGCAGCAATTTTTATGAAAACGTTGCCATACTAAAAAGGCCTCAAGCCAGGCGGCGTAATGTTATTTAACAATTACGCCTTCAGCGGAATAGTGGTTACGCTTTCACACACATGACGTGGTAAATACCGTCAATAATTTCAGTCCCTTCAGTTTCGTGTTCAAATCCAGGGAAATGATGGTCCCAGGATTGCAGGGAGCGTAAATAACTTACCTGTGGACTGTTTTTATCGCCGAAGTTTTCACCAGACAGTAGCATCGGGATTCCTGGCGGATACGGGATAACTGAGTTTGCCGCGATGCGTCCAGGCAGATTTTCAATGGATACCAGTTCGACATTGTTATCGACAATTGCGTTGTACGCTTCACGCGGGGTGATTTCCGCCACCGGCAGGCCGGAATAGGCTTCGTTCAACCGTGCGCCAGGGTTATTTTCTTTTAGCCAGGCAAACATGGTGTCACCCAGATCGTGAATCCCCATATTCGAGTAAGTGTCAGGATATTGTTCAACAAGTTCCGGCATCACCTGCGCCAGCGGTGTGTTGGCGTCGTAGTGGCGTTTGAAGGAGCAAAGGGTGTTAACCAGAGTTCCCCATTTCCCACGGGTTACGCCCATAGAGAACAGGAACATAATTTGGAAGTCAGTGGTGCGGGTAGGCACAATGCCGTGGCGACCAAGCCAGGCAGTGACCAGCGCCGCCGGAACACCGGTTTCTTCCAGTTCACCATCTTCACCCATTCCCGGTGCGAGAATGCTGACTTTAATTGGGTCGAGCATACTCCAGTTATCCGGAATATCTTTGAAGCCGTGCCAGCTTTCGCCCGGATGCATTACCCAGCAGTCCTGAACGGTGGTCAGCAGTTTGGTTGGCGCGTCAGCAAAGTCGTAGGTTTTGCCGGTTTGTGGATCGGTGACCACTTCTTTGTTCCACGGTTTGAAGAACCAGCTACCGTCATGGGTGAACTCTTTATACAGCCGTGCCATCGCTTGACGGAAATCAACCGCTTCGTCGATCACTTCCTGGGTCAGTGACAGGCCGCTGTTGCCGTCCATCATCGACACCGCCACGTCGTTAGATGCACAGATGGCATACAGCGGGGATGTGGTGGCATGCATCATGTATGCCTGGTTGAAGCGGGAGAAGTTAATCGCCCCACGACCTTCACGCACATGAATGTAAGAGGCCTGTGACAGCGCATTCAGCAGTTTGTGGGTTGAGTGGGTGGCGAAAACGGTAGGACCGTTGTGATCGCCAGGTTCACCGCGCATGGCATAGTGATCGGCATAGATCGGGTTGAAACGTGCATAGCCGTACCAGGCTTCGTCAAAGTGCAGACGATCGGAAGTTTTTTCCAGCAGATCCTGCGCTTCTTTAGCGTTATAACACACGCCGTCATAGGTGCAGTTGGTCACCACGCAGTAAGACGGTTTTTGCCCGACTTTGTCTTTGGTCAGCGGGCTTTCACTGATTTTCTTCTGCAAGGTTTCAGGTTGCATTTCCTGCGGATAAATTGGCCCGATAATGCCGTAGCGGTTGCGGCTTGGCACCATGTAGACCGGTTTCGCGCCTGTCAGCATCAAGCCTTGTTCGATGGATTTATGGCAGTTACGGTCAACGACCACTACATCGTTATCGGTCATGCAAGCCTGCATGATGGTACGGTTAGAGCCGGAAGTACCGACGACTACCGACCAGGAGCGATCGGCACCAAATACGCGTGCGGCATATTTTTCGCTTTCGCCAAATGCGCCAGTATGGTCAAGCAAAGAACCGAGGGAAGTCCGTTCGATGCCCATGTCGGTGCGGAACAGATTTTCACCATAGTAGTCATGGTAGAAACGTCCGGCGGGTGTTTTGGTAAAGCCAACGCCGCCCTGGTGGCCTGGCGCTGCCCAGGAATATTCATGGATGTCGCTATATTTCATCAGCGCGCTGAACAGTGGCGGCAACAGCTGCTGGCGGTAGCGGGTCATTGCGGCAACGGCGCGTCCGGCGATAAAGTCGGCGGTATCTTCCAGAATCCAGGCGAATTCATCGACAAGCTCCAGCAGATCTCGGTCTATTGCGGCGAGGGCTTTTTCCCGATCGCCCAACAGGAAGACCGGCACGTTTTGTTGGCGCTCATGAAGCTTACCGATCAATTGTCTGACGTTTTGATGTTCGTCCGGATGTTCCATTTGATAGCTGAACATCAGGCAGTCAATGGCTTCGTTTGAAGAGAGAATGGCAAAGCCATCATCAAAGGAGGTGGATTTAATCACGGTAACATTTTGCTGGCTTAAAGCATCTGCCAGACGCTCAACGGCGTTACCGACCCAGGTGTCCTGATGGAGAAACTCGCTTTCAACAATTAATACTTTCATCATTGCTTACCCGGTTATGAAGGAATCTTCGTTGCGGGCAAGTATCTTCCGGCCTTTTCGGGCTGTAAAGCGCATGAAAAACAAACATTTTTTAAATATTCATTTTTATAAACAATATGTTATGTGATTATTTTGATTTATTTTCACTGCTTATTATCGACGGCTAAACTATTTTTTTGGCTGATACTGATATCGTCTTTAGCCGGGAAACGTCTGGCGGCGCTGTTGGCTAAGTTTGCGGTATTGTTGCGGTGACATGCCGACATATTTGCCGAACGTGCTGTAAAAACGGCTACTCGAACGAAAGCCTGCCGTCAGGGCAATATCGAGAATACTTTTATCGGTATCGCTCAGTAACGCGCGAACGTGGTTGATGCGCATCGCGGTAATGTACTGTTTCATCGTCAATTGCATGACCCGCTGGAATATCCCCATTGCATAGTTGGCGTTAAGTTTGACGTGCTCAGCCACATCGTTGATGGTCAGCGCCTGATCATAGTTTTCGGCAATAAAGCCCAGCATCTGGCTGACATAAAATTGCGCATGGCGCGAGACGCTGTTTTTGTGTGTGCGCGAGGTTTTATTGACCAGAATCGGTTCCCAGCCAGAGAGGCTAAATCGCTTGAGCATCAGGCCAATTTCATCAATGGCGAGCTGGCGAATTTGCTCGTTCGGACTGTTCAATTCCTGCTGCCAGCGGCGCACTTCAAACGGGCTAAGTTGCTGTGTCGCCAGTGATTTGATCACCATGCCGTGAGTGACGTGGTTAATCAGGTCTTTATCCAGCGGCCAGGAGAGAAACAGATGCATCGGCAGATTAAAAATCGCCATGCTCTGACAGGTTCCGGTATCTGTTAGTTGGTGCGGTGTACAGGCCCAGAACAGCGTGATATGTCCCTGATTGATACTCACTTTTTCATTGTTGATCAGGTATTCCACATCGCCATCGAAAGGCACATTCACTTCGACCTGACCATGCCAGTGGCTGGTGGGCATGATATGCGGTGCGCGAAACTCAATCTCCATCCGCTGGTATTCCGAATACAGCGACAGCGGGCTGCGGGTCTGTTTTTCGTCGCTGCTGCACATAAACGTATCTGTATTCATGGATGACTCTCTTTCCTGGAATATCAGAATTATGGCAGGAGTGAGGGAGGATGACTGCGAGTGGGAGCACGGTTTTCGCCCTCTTGCCTGAGGGGCGAAGGGATCATCCGAGTACCATGAGGCCGAAAACTCTGCTTTTCAGCTAATTTATTCCCATAAATTCAGATTTTCTGATGCTTCACACAGGATCTGAGTTTATGGGAATGCTCAGCCTGGAAGCCGGAGGTTTTCTGCAGATTCGCCTGCCATGATGAAGTTATTCAAGCAAGCCAGGAGATCTGCATGATGTCTGCACCCAAAATTACATTTATCGGCGCTGGTTCGACGATTTTCGTTAAAAATATTCTTGGTGATGTGTTCCATCGCGAGGCGCTGAAAACGGCGCATATTGCCCTGATGGACATTGATCCCACCCGCCTGGAAGAGTCGCATATTGTGGTGCGCAAGTTGATGGATTCAGCAGGGGCCAGCGGCAAAATCACCTGCCACACCCAACAGAAAGAAGCCTTACAGGATGCCGATTTTGTCGTGGTGGCATTTCAGATTGGCGGTTATGAACCTTGCACGGTGACTGATTTTGAGGTCTGTAAGCGCCACGGTCTGGAACAAACCATTGCCGATACGTTGGGGCCGGGCGGTATTATGCGCGCGCTACGTACCATTCCTCACCTGTGGCAAATTTGCGAGGACATGACGGAAATCTGCCCCGATGCCACCATGCTCAACTATGTTAACCCAATGGCGATGAATACCTGGGCGATGTATGCCCGTTATCCGCATATCAAACAGGTAGGGCTGTGCCATTCGGTGCAGGGAACGGCGGAAGAGCTGGCGCGTGACCTCAATATCGACCCGGCTACGCTGCGTTACCGTTGTGCGGGTATCAACCATATGGCGTTTTACCTGGAACTGGAGCGCAAAACCGCCGACGGCAGTTACGTGAATCTCTACCCGGAACTGCTGGCGGCTTATGAAGCAGGGCAGGCACCGAAGCCGAATATTCATGGCAATACACGCTGCCAGAATATTGTGCGCTACGAAATGTTCAAAAAGCTGGGCTACTTCGTCACGGAATCGTCAGAACATTTTGCTGAATACACACCGTGGTTTATTAAGCCTGGTCGTGAGGATTTGATTGAGCGTTATAAAGTGCCGCTGGATGAGTACCCGAAACGCTGCGTCGAACAATTGGCAAACTGGCATAAAGAGCTGGAGGAGTATAAGAACGCCTCCCGGATTGATATTAAACCGTCACGGGAATATGCCAGCACAATCATGAACGCTATCTGGACTGGCGAGCCGAGTGTGATTTACGGCAACGTCCGTAACGATGGATTGATTGATAACCTGCCACAAGGATGTTGTGTGGAAGTGGCCTGTTTAGTTGATGCTAATGGCATTCAGCCGACCAAAGTCGGTACGCTACCTTCGCATCTGGCCGCCCTGATGCAAACCAATATCAACGTACAGACGCTGCTGACGGAAGCCATTCTCACAGAAAATCGCGACCGTGTTTACCACGCCGCGATGATGGACCCGCATACTGCCGCCGTGCTGGGCATTGACGAAATATATGCTCTTGTTGACGACCTGATTGCCGCCCACGGCGACTGGCTGCCAGGCTGGTTGCACCGTTAAGAGGTAATCGCTTCCGGCGCTCTGGTGATTAAGCCATAGCGCCGTAGCTGGCGGCAATGAAAGCGAGCAAGGAATATCACCGTCGTTAATGCGCCAAGCAGCGCGCAGAACATATCGGATTGTGTGTCCCATTGGTCGCCCTGGGTACCGAGAAAATCATCCGCTCCCTGACCCATTGCCAGCGCTGCCCACCACTCGATTAATTCATACATCGCGCTTATCGCCAGCGCCACGCAGCAGACCAGGAACGCCACCATTTTACGTCCGCGCACGTACATCCCGCGAACGAGAATTTCTCGTGCCACCAGTGCAGGCACCAGCCCCTGGAAAAAGTGCCCCAGCTTGTCATACGGATTACGACTCAACCCCAGCCATTCCTGCACCTCAAAACCAACGGGGACTTTCGCGTAGGTGTATTGTCCGCCGACCATCAGGATGATGGCGTGAAAGAAAATGAGCGTATAGAGCAGCGGCGTTAACGGATAACGTCTGGCGGTGGCAAGCAGTAGCGGCACGACAATAATCACCGGTGTCACTTCCATCAGCCAGGTGAGTTTGTCATTGGCCGAAATGCCGGTATAAATCAGGATTAACGTTAGCGCCAGTGCGCCGGTGTTAAGAATTAACGGCTTGAGTGTGCGGGTCATGGTGAGTTCGCAAGTCAGGGAAAATACTGACTATTCACCAGCAAGCGTGAAATTACAATCGCAAAAGAGGTGGCCCAGGGGGATCACCTGGCAGCATGCTGCCAGGCGCTGGGCCGAAGAGGTTACTTAGTGCAGTTCGCGCACTGTTTGTTGACGATTTGCTGGAAGAAGTCGTTGCCTTTGTCATCGACCAGGATAAACGCCGGGAAATCTTCTACTTCGATTTTCCAGATAGCTTCCATACCCAGCTCCGGATAAGCGACGCATTCCAGATGCTTGATGCTCTGCTGCGCCAGTACCGCCGCCGGGCCGCCGATACTACCGAGGTAGAAGCCGCCGTGTTTATGACACGCGTCGGTAACCTGCTGACTGCGGTTACCTTTCGCCAGCATGATCATGCTGCCGCCGTGGGATTGCAGCAGATCCACGTAGGAGTCCATACGACCTGCGGTGGTTGGGCCAAGTGAACCTGATGGATAACCGGCAGGCGTTTTCGCCGGACCCGCGTAGTAGATCGGGTGATCTTTGATGTACTGCGGCAGTTCTTTACCGGCGTCAATCAGCTCTTTCAGCTTGGCATGTGCAATATCGCGACCCACGATAATAGTGCCGGTGAGCGACAAGCGGGTGGATACCGGGTATTGCGAAAGCTGGGCGAGGATCTCTTTCATCGGGCGGTTAAGGTCGACTTTCACCGCTTCGCCTTCACCGGCCTGACGCAGTTCTTGTGGAATGTACTGGCCTGGATTGTGTTCCAGTTTTTCGATCCAGATACCTTCGCGGTTGATTTTCGCTTTAATGTTACGGTCAGCGGAGCAGGAGACGCCCATACCTACCGGGCAGGATGCGCCGTGACGTGGCAGACGGATCACGCGGATGTCGTGCGCGAAGTATTTACCGCCAAACTGCGCGCCAAGGCCGAGTTTCTGGGCCTCTTCCAGCAGTTCCTGTTCCAGCTGGACATCGCGGAACGCCTGACCATGTTCGTTCCCTTCGGTCGGCAGTTCATCGTAATAGTGAGCGCTTGCTAACTTGACGGTTTTCAGGTTGGTTTCCGCAGACGTACCGCCAATCACAAACGCGATATGGTACGGCGGGCAGGCTGCAGTACCGAGTGTACGCATTTTCTCGACGAGGAAGTTTTTCAGTTTGCCGGGAGTCAGCAAAGCTTTGGTTTCCTGGTAGAGATACGTTTTATTGGCAGAGCCACCGCCTTTGGCGACGCAGAGGAATTTGTATTCGTCGCCATCTACCGCGTACAGGTCGATTTGCGCAGGCAGGTTCGTGCCGGTGTTGACCTCTTTGTACATGTCCAGCGGCGCGTTTTGTGAGTAACGCAGGTTATCTTCGATATAGGTGTTATAGACACCTTTCGACAGCGCTTCTTCATCGCCGCCACCGGTCCACACGCGCTGACCTTTTTTACCGACGATGATCGCGGTGCCGGTGTCCTGGCAGGTCGGCAGCACGCCTTTGGCGGCGATTTCTGAGTTTCTTAAGAATTGCAGCGCCACGTACTTGTCGTTTTCGCTGGCTTCTGGATCTTGAAGAATAGCCGCGACCTGTTTCTGGTGTGCCGGGCGGAGCATGAAAGAAGCGTCGTGAAAGGCTTGCTGCGCCAGCAAGGTCAGGGCTTCTGGTTCCACTTTCAGGATGGTTTCGCCGTCGAAGTCGGCAACGCTAACGTAATCGGACGTGAGTAGATAGTATTCGGTATTGTCTTTCCCCATCGGGAAAGGTGCCTGGTAGATAAAGGGTTTGTTTGACATAGCTTCCAGCCTATAACTCTGTATTTGTTATTCGAAAATGGCGTGCCGCGCAGTCACGGGCGGCACGCAAAGTGCATTTATAAGAACCCGTACATCGCAGCGAAGATCCAGCCGAAGACGCACGATACGCTCACACCAATCAACCCCGGCAGAATAAAGCTGTGGTTGATGACGAAGCGACCGATGTGGGTGGTGCCGGAACGGTCAAACTGAATCGCTGCCAGGTCGCTCGGATAAGTCGGCAGGATGTAATAACCATAGCAAGCCGGTGCTGAAGCCACGATGTATGCCGGGTCAACGCCGATCGCCAGCGCGACCGGAACAATCGCCGCTAGCGCCGCGGCCTGAGAGTTTACAAACTTGGAAACCAGCAGCAGAACAATGGCATAGGCCCACGGATACTCTTTCACCATTTCACCCAGTACGCCCTGAATTTCAGACATATGCGCACCGAACATGGTTTCCGCCATCCATGCGATACCGTACACCGCCACGATGGCGATCATACCGGAACGGAAGACTTCGTTTTTTGAGATAGACGCGGGATTGGTTTTGGTCAGGATAATAATCAGCGCCCCGGTTAGCAGCATAAACATCTGAATAACCAGTACCATCGACAGCGGTTTGCCACCGAAGGATGGACGCAGGTCCGAATCAGCACCAAGAAGTGCAACTACAGCGATTGCCCCGAGGAAGATCCACATTGCTAGCCAGTTGCTTTTCGGCAGTTTTTTATCCAGCAGCGTCGCGGTATCACCGTAAACATACTCACGGTTTTCCGGTACGGAGATGAATTTCTGGAACTCTTCATCTTTATCCAGATCTTTACCGCGGAACCAGCTGAAGATACCGATCGCCAGGATACCGATTAACGTCGATGGAATGGTGATTGCCAGCAGGTCGAGGAACTCAAGATGGCGACCATCAAAGGTGACATTACCCAGCATCGCAACCAGAGATACAACCGCAACCGACACTGGGCTTGCGATAATCCCCATCTGTGCACCGATAGAACTTGCCGCCATCGGACGTTCCGGACGGATGTTGTTCTTAATAGCAACGTCGTAGATGATCGGCAGAATGGTGTAAACCACATGACCCGTACCGCAAAGAATGGTCAGCGTACAGGTCACAAACGGCGCGACAATGGAGACATATTTCGGGTTACGGCGCAGCAGCTTCTCGGCAATTTGCAGCATGACATCAAGACCGCCCGAAGCTTGCAAGGTCGCCGATGCCGCCACCACCGCAATGATAACCAGCATGACATCAACCGGTGGTTTACCTGGCTGAAGGTGGAAGACAAAGACCAGAATGACCAGGCCGATACCGCCTAATAAACCCAGCGCGATACCGCCCTTTCTGGCACCATAAAACAGACATATCAGTATTATGATAAGTTGGATAGTAAATAACATGTGTAAACCCTCGCGATAATCCTATTTAAATTTTTGCTGAATAGATCACAGTCACGTTCTGTTTTGTATGAACTGTTTTCAGAGCTTGACTAAATATCCGTTTGGTCGTTACCGGCTTGAGTAAATACCTCACAGTGAATATTGGCTGATTAAAGCAGCGGCAAATTTATGCACTGTGATAAGCGGTTTTTTCAGAGAGAAATACTCTCTGGCGATGGGTTTATAGTTTGTACTACGCAGATGTTAATGTTTTGTTTGCTGCTATCTTATTGATACTTATCGGTATATTTTTTGTTCTCAGGGTAGGTATCATCAGGTTTATAGATTATTCTTAACTACCCATTTGTGGGTAAAAATACACATAATGCGGGCGACATAATAGTTAATTAACTTTTGTTAGCGTTTTGAAATTAAAAACACCGTTCATCCGAAGAGATATTAATTTTCAGCGGTGAGAGAGGGGGAATTATATTTGATCTGGCACAAGTTTTACTGATGAACGATGTAACTTGTGCCAGGGGTATTTTGCATTACTGTAATAATTATTACTTACAGATAACCGTGATCGTTATTGGCAATATTGTTTAAGTAGTGAGTAATGTTCTGCCTGAATACGATAACGATAAACCGGACGACCTGTGACGCCATAATGGATACTGGTGAACAAGATGTGGCAGTTGACCAGCCAGATGAGATATTTACGGCAGGAAACACGCGAGATGTTAACCTCATTAGCCAGCTCGTCGGTTGAAAACTCATAGTCCTGATGCGCGTCAATCCACTGGCACAGCGTGCGTAACGTCTGTGGTGTTAAGCCTTTTGGCAAGCGACGAGGATCTTGCTCGTTGGAGCTGCTGCCGTGGATTAGCTGATCAAGCTCGGCCTGGTCATAATACTGATGTTTTTCCAGCGCCATTTTCTTTTGCCGCCAGCCGGTGAGCGCCTCTTCAAAGCGGGTAGCCTGGAAGGGTTTGATCAGGTAATCCACGACTCCGTAATGCAGCGAATCTTTAATGGTTGCGGCATCGGCAGCGGAAGAGATAACAATCACATCACTTTTGCAACGCGCATTATGCAGAACAGGCAGTAAATCGAGCCCGTTCTCTTTTTGCATATAGATATCGAGCAATATCAGGTCGATAGGCGTATCGCTATTGAAGATAATCTCTTTGGCTTTCTCCAGCGTCGAGGCCGTTCCACAGCATTGAAAGCCTGGGATTTGTGCCACGTATCGGCGATTCAGCTCCGCGACCATTGCGTCGTCATCGATAATTAATACATTGATCATCTGTTCGACCTCTCCCCGTCCCAGGGTATCTGGACAAAAAATTGTGTGAAAATCCCGGGTTCCGATTCCACGGCGATGCTGCCGCCGAGATTTTCTACCTGTTGTTTGACAAGTGCTAAACCGACGCCTCGCTCGCTTCCTTTTGTCGAGACACCTTTGTCAAAAATGTGATCGATTTTGTCGGGTGCGATCCCCGGTCCATCATCGTTAACTTCACAGTGCAGCCAGCCGTGACGGTAGTGCAATGTTACGCTAATTTCGCCACCGGGTTCCGGCCCTAATGCTTCCAGCGCGTTTTCTATCAGATTTCCCAACGTGGTAATCAGCGTCGCGACCTGGTCCTCACTGCCGCTGTCTGGCAGCTGGCTTTCACTGTTTAAAATCAGCGTATGGCCTAAATCGGTCGCGCGGTTAATCTTGCTGATTAAAAAACCAGCGATAACCGGAGATTTGATCTTACCCAGCAGAGAGCCAATCTCTTCCTGATAGTTATTGGCTGTTTTGAGAATGTAATCTTCCAACTGCTTATAACTCTTCAGATGCAATAATCCGAGAATCACATGCAATTTATTCATAAATTCGTGGGATCGTTCACGAAGTGCGTCAGCATAGTTGACCAGACCGTCGAGTCGCTGCATCAGTTTACGTACTTCAGTTTTGTCCCTGAAGGTTGAAATGGCACCGATGATAACGCCATTACTGCGCACCGGAACGGTGTTGATCAGTAATAGCCGGTCTTTAATCGTAATCTCTTCGTCGCGCCGCGGGGTACCGTCGCGTAACACTTCCGAGACATCTACCACCTGTGACCACGAGTGGCTTAGCGTCGACAGTTTCTCATCGTCCTGCGACTTACGGTAATTCAGCAATTCTTGTGCGGCATCGTTGATCAGCGTGACCTCGCCGCGATCGTCCACGGCAACGACGCCTTCTTTGATCGACTGCAACATGGCCTGGCGTTGCTCAAACAGCGTGGAGATTTCGTAGGGTTCCAGGCCGAAAAGGATTTTTTTCAGTACCTTAACCAGAATGCAGGTGCCAATCAGCCCGACCAGCATGCCAAATAATACCGACCAGATGATGCTCCAGCGACTGTCATTGATCTGTTGGGTCACGCGACTTAACTCAAGGCCGATCGCCACCACGCCAATTTGTTTATGATTTTCATCGTAGATGGGGGTAAATACGCGTAAAGCCTGCGCCAGAAAACCGCGATTGATAGCGACATTTTCTTCGCCATTCAGCGCTTTAAGGATGTCATCACCTTTAAATGGCTGACCAATACGCTGGGCTTCAGGATGCGAGTAGCGAAGACTTTGCATATCGGTAACGACAATAAACAGCAGATCGTTGCGTTTGCGCACGGCTTCCGCGATGGCCTGGATGCCGCTCTCCTGCGGTTTTTTCTGCAAGCCCTGACGGATTTCCGGCGAGTCGGCGAGAGTACGCGCCACTGCCAGTGCCTTGTTGGCTAGCCCGTCTCGCGTCATATCACTGATTTGCGAGAAGTAAATCAGATGCACCACCAATAGCACCGAGAACAGTACCGCGCTGACCATTAAGATCACAGTGGTACTCAACTTCATCGGACGTTTGCGTAACATACGGTAGGGCAATGAATGTCTCATCAGCTTCCTTGTGTGACAAATTTCTTAAGCATTATCTCTGATGAGGCGGGTAATTCAAAGGGAGTAAGAATGATTGGCTATATAGGGGAAGAGACTCTGGCAACGGAAACTGCCAGTGCTGTATGAAGATTCCGGGGCTATGCTTATAGTGAAAACCATACTGATGAGAGAGGGAAGGTCATGGATCAGGCGCTACTGGACGGGGGTTATCGCTGTTATACCGGCGAAAAGATCGATGTCTATTTCAACACTGCAATATGTCAGCATTCTGGCAATTGCGTACGTGGCAACGGCAAGTTATTTAATCTCAAACGTAAGCCGTGGATCATGCCGGATGAAGTTGATGTCACCACTGTAATGAAAGTGATTGATATGTGCCCGAGCGGCGCGCTGAAATACCGTCATAAATAAGCGAGGGTAAAATGGAAATACGCGAAGGCCACAATAAATTTTACATTAATGACGAACAAGGCAAGCAAATCGCTGAAATTGTCTTTGTGCCGACCGGCGAGAATTTAGCGATTATCGAACATACCGATGTCGATGAAAGCCTGAAAGGGCAAGGAATTGGTAAACAGCTGGTTGCGAAAGTCGTGGAAAAAATGCGTCGGGAAAAACGAAAAATTATCCCATTATGCCCATTTGCGAAACACGAATTTGATAAAACGCGGGAGTATGATGATATTCGCAGTTGATGGGAGAGTACAGAGTCACGATATTTTTCATGCTCTCCGCGGGGTGATGCAGGAGAGCATCTGAAGGGTAGGGGGATGCACAAAGAATGGTCAGAGAGAGCGTTTTCTTGTCCCAAGTCATCCCCTTTACTGAGCAAAAAAAAAAGAATATCTCCTATATGAGAATCATCGATCGGGGTTAATAAGTTGTGCGTCCCCAGAGCGTTTAATATTGATAGGAGTCATATTATGGAAGGTAAAAACAAGTTCAATACTTATGTTGTTTCTTTTGATTATCCATCATCTTATTCCTCAGTGTTCTTAAGGTTAAGATCATTGATGTATGATATGAATTTCTCCTCTATCGTGGCTGATGAATATGGGATACCACGACAATTGAATGAAAATTCCTTCGCAATAACGACATCGTTAGCCGCAAGTGAAATCGAAGATTTAATCAGGCTCAAATGCTTAGACTTACCGGATATTGATTTTGACCTCAACATTATGACCGTTGATGACTATTTCCGTCAGTTTTACAAGTAGTCAGGAAGGATAAGAAGAACATAAAAAATGGCACTATTCTCTAAAATATTAATTTTTTATGTGATTGGTGTGAACATATCCTTTGTCATTATCTGGTTTATCTCACATGAGAAAACACATATTCGTTTACTTAGTGCATTCCTGGTCGGAATAACCTGGCCAATGAGCCTGCCTGTGGCATTACTTTTTTCTCTCTTTTAGGAGCTGTAGTTGAGTGGACCCGCTGGTTATCTTGAAACGAAGCGTCTCTCCTCAAAACTGGATTTGTGGAACGACGAACGAAGCAGTCGTCTGACTGCTTCGTTCGTTAAAATGAAATTTATTTCTGTGGACGCATCGCCGGGAAGAGAATAACGTCGCGAATAGTATGACTGTTAGTAAACAGCATAATCATTCGGTCGATACCAATACCCAGACCCGCGGTTGGCGGCAGACCATATTCCAGCGCAGTCACGTAATCTTCGTCATAGAACATGGCTTCGTCGTCACCTGCAGCTTTAGCGTTAACCTGTTCCTGGAAACGTTCCGCCTGATCTTCTGCGTCGTTTAATTCGCTAAAACCATTACCAATTTCACGACCACCGATAAAGAATTCAAAACGGTCGGTGATTTCCGGGTTAACATCATTACGGCGCGCCAGCGGTGACACTTCTGCCGGATATTCCGTAATAAAGGTTGGCTGAATCAGATGTGCTTCTGCCACTTCATCAAAGATCTCCGTGACAATGCGTCCCAGCCCCCAGCTTTTCTCTACCGTAATTCCGATAGATTCAGCTAATGCTTTAGCAGCATCAAAATTATCCAGGTCCGCCATATCGGTTTCTGGACGATATTTTTTGATTGCTTCGCGCATGGTGAGTTTTTCAAACGGTTTGCCGAAATCAAACACATGCTCGCCATAAGTGACTTTAGTGGTACCCAGTACCTCTTGTGCCAGAGTGCGGAACAGTGATTCCGTCAGTTCAATCAAATCGTGGTAATCCGCATACGCCATGTAGAGTTCCATCATCGTGAACTCAGGATTATGACGAACAGAAATACCTTCATTAC
The DNA here is from genome assembly GCF_002965285.1 of Escherichia sp. MOD1-EC5990. NCBI lineage: Bacteria > Pseudomonadati > Pseudomonadota > Gammaproteobacteria > Enterobacterales > Enterobacteriaceae > Escherichia > Escherichia sp. MOD1-EC5990. Next base: position 131,213 of record NZ_PTRV01000009.1, read on the forward strand.
GGAAGTTACGGTTGATTTCGAATACCCGTTCAAAACCACCTACAACCAGACGTTTCAGATACAGCTCCGGCGCAATACGCAGGTACATATCCAAATCCAGAGCATTATGATGGGTAATAAACGGGCGAGCAGATGCCCCACCTGGAATTACCTGCATCATTGGGGTTTCTACTTCCATAAAACCGCGAGCGACCATGAACTGACGGATAGCGGCCAGAATTTTTGAACGGACAACAAACGTTTGACGGGATTTATCGTTAGCGATGAGGTCCAGATAACGTTGACGATAACGGACTTCCTGATCCTGTAAGCCATGGAATTTATCCGGCAATGGACGCAGTGCCTTAGTCAGCAGGCGTAACTCAGTACAGTGAATGGAAAGCTCACCCGTTTGCGTCTTAAACAGCGTACCGCGGGCACCGATAATGTCGCCGAGGTCCCATTTTTTAAACTGATCGTTATAAACACCTTCTGGCAGGCTATCTCGTGCAACGTACAGTTGAATACGGCCACCGACATCCTGCAACGTTACAAAGGAGGCTTTCCCCATGATACGACGGGTCATCATTCGACCAGCAACCGAGACTTCAATGTTTAAGGATTCCAGTTCCTGGTTATCCTTCGCATCAAACTCTTCGTGCAACTGGTCAGAGGTATGGTCGCGGCGAAAATCATTAGGAAACGCCACACCTTGCTGACGCAGTGCCGCCAGTTTTTCGCGGCGATTTCTCAGTTCATCGTTAAAATCAATAGCCTCATTGGCTCCCCGTGTTTCTCGTTCAGACATTTTGGTTCCTCTAAATCCAGCTTTCAATTTAGCGTAGATAAAGAGACAGATCGGTACACTGTATTATCTGCCTCGACTATTAATAACTCAGTTTATCTTATCGAAACTAACGCTTACCTCAAGTTGATATCACTAATAAATAACCATCAAAATGGTTTAAATGACTTATTAATCTCGATTTATTAGTGTGATAAACTGAAAGTTAATTTATTCATAACCAATTGTTTTTACGACAGTTAATCGTTGCTCTCCTGTATCATATTCGTCGGCGTGCTAAACAGAAAACGGGTAGCAAAGGCCAATACCACGATGATCGCGACACAAGCCAACGTCCACTCTCCCATCTGAGAAAAGAATCGCTGGTAAGCGGCAATTGCCATACCGCTAATTTGCGACTCTGTCGTCTGCTGTGCCACGACGCCTGCCAGCCAGTTGGCAACCGCGCCTGTTGCCAGCATATAAATACCGGTTAATACGCCAGACATTTTCAGACGCGTGATTTGCGCAATCGCCACCGGGTCAATAAAGAGTTCGGCAAAGCCCATTAGCGCCAGCCCGGATATCATCACGCCCATTGACGCTTGACCGCCGGCCGCTGCATGTCGGGCATCAAATGCCAGCAACATAAAGCCACAAGCCATCAGCAGTAAGCCAAAGGCAAACTTCAGCCAGACGCGCAATGCTGAATTGCCGCGGCTTTCTGGCGACGCCAGCCAGGCCAGAACAACCCCAGCGAGCATCACCGCAATGGCATTCACCGACTGGAATAGCGCAGTCGGCACTTCAATATTGAATGCCTGACGATTCACAAAGCGATCGATAAACAAGCTGATGGTACTGCCGCCCTGTTGTGCCAGTACCCAGAACAACGTTCCGACAAGCATCAACAATACTATTTGCCAAAGAGCACGACGGTGTTCGGGGTATTTGATCATCATGCGGGCAATGATTTGTGCAGCAATAAGGCAAACGATCGCCAGCAAATATCCGGACCAGTCGTTCTCCAGCAGTAGGGTAAAAAATACTGGGGCTAAACAGAGCATCACCACTAACCAGCTCCATACCGGTAAGGCAAATTTCACGCGAGTGAGCGCTTTTTTATCCATACTACGCGTGGACTGGAAATGACGATGACCGCTTAAGAAAATCAACAAACCGATAAACATGCCGCCACCCGCAAGGGCAAAGCCAACATGCCATCCATACCACTGAGCAGCCAGGCCGCAGGCGATGGGGGCTGCGATAGAACCGATATTGCCCGCAGCATACAGCAGCGAAAAACCGCCATCACGTCGATGATCGTTCTCGTCGTAGAGCTCGCCAAGCAAACAGCTGATGTTTGATTTGAATAAACCGTAGCCACAAATAATGATTGCCAGCGCCAGATACAGGCTAAAGGTTGAATTTGTATCAATGCCCAGCACTACATGGCCAAGGGTCATTAACAGCGCGCCGGCAATTACCGCAGTACGATTGCCGAGCAGGCGGTCGGCAAGCCAGCCGCCGAGAATAGGGGTAACGTAAACCAGAGATGCATATGCGCTGAACAGGCTGATGGCATGGTTATCATCAAAACCAAGCTGATGGGTGAGATAGAGAATGAGTAAGGCACGCATGCCGTAAAAACTGAAGTACTCCCAGATTTGGATCGCCACGATATAGTATATCGCGCGCGGCTGTGAGGGTGTTTTCATGTGTTCTCCTTACGAGCGAAAAAGGGAAGTGGCAAGCCACTTCCCTTGTACGAGCTAATTATTTTTTGCTTTCGTCTTTCAATACCTTAACGGTATAGCGACCATCAGCCTGACGGTATGCACCGTGAATATCGGTTTCAAAGCCCGGATAGTGAGCGCCGATTTCACACAGCATCTGCAGGAACTCCAGCACCGGACGGCTTTCTTCGGTGATCATTTCACCCGGCATTACCAGAGGAACTCCCGGCGGATACGGAAGGATCATATTGGCGTTAATACGACCTACCATTTCGTCGAGGTAAACTTCTTCGGTCATACCGTGCAGCTCTTTCTGGAACGCAGCATACGGAGTCATTACCATTGTCGGCAGCACTTCAAATGCGCGATACATCAGATCCGGCAGATTGTGGTGAACAATCAGTTTGTGGATATTCTGAGCCAGTTCCTGAATACGCATATCTTCATAGAATTCAGGATCTTCACGATACAGAGACGGCAGCATGTTTTTCACACGCAGGTTCAGGTCGAACGCACGTTTGAAGTCAGTCAGAGCACGCAGCAGGCTCAATGCTTTGGTCTTATCAATACCGATGCTGAACAGGAACAGCAGGTTATACGGGCCGGTTTTCTCAACAACGATGCCATGTTCGTCGAGGTATTTCGCCACGATGCTGGCCGGAATACCAAAGTCGCTCATGGTGCCGTCTTTTTCCATCCCCGGGGTCAGCAGGGTGACTTTAATCGGGTCAAGATACATGTGCTCATTGTCGATGTTCTTGAAGCCGTGCCAGGAGCTGTCAGAACGCAGCGGCCAGCATTCAGTGGTATCGATATGATCCGGCTGCCATACATCAAAGAACCAGCCATCAGATTCCGTTCTCAGGCGTTTGATCTCTTTACGGAACTTGATCGCACGTTCAATGGAACCGTTGATCAGACGCTTACCAGCATTACCTTTCATCATCGCCGCAGCGGTTTCAGTGGACGCCACGATACCGTAGTGCGGAGAAGTGGTGGTGTGCATCATGTAGGCTTCGTTAAAGGTTTCTTCGTTTACATCACCTTTAACGTGGATCATGGAAGCCTGAGAGAACGCCGCCAGCAGTTTGTGAGTAGACTGGGTTTCGTAAATCACTTTCCCTTCTACACGGCCACCGCTCATACCGCATTTACCTTCGTAAATCGGTGAGAAGTTGGTGTAAGGCACCCACGCGGAGTCAAAGTGGATGGATTTTACATCCAGTGTTTTCTTGATGAAGTCGGTGTTGTACAGCAGGCCATCATAGGTAGAGTTAGTAATTACGGCATGTACCGGCCAGGTCGCGTTTGGTGTTTCTTTCACGCGCTTAGCAATGGTAGCGTGCTGGAATTCACTCTGTGGGATACCACCAAGAATACCGTAAGCGTTACGGGTCGGGCGGAAATAGATTGGCGTAACATCGCTCATCATCATCAGGTGGGTCAGCGATTTGTGGCAGTTACGGTCAATCAGAATGGTGCTGCCTGCCGGAGCAGAGTACATACCAACAATTTTGTTCGCAGTGGAAGTACCGTTGGTCACCATGTAGCTGCGGTCTGCGTTAAAGACGCGAGCGATATACTGTTCTGCTTCTTTGTGTGGACCACTGTGATCCAGCAGAGAACCCAGTTCAGATACTGAAATGGAAATATCAGATTTCATGGTGTTCGGACCAAAGAAATCATAGAACAGGCTACCTACCGGGCTTTTCTGGAATGCAGTACCGCCCATATGACCAGGAGTACAGAAAGTATATTTACCTTCACGAACATATTTAAACAGTGCTTTGGTCAGCGGAGGCAGAATAGTGTTGATATATTCGTCAGTGGTCTGCTTGATCTTGTTAGCAATATCATCAGCAGCACCCAGCGCATATTCAAAGAAGCTAATCTGTAAACGCAGGTCATTCAGGCTGACATCGAGAGTGGAATACGTATTAGCGAACGCGTACAACGGCAGGTTCTCGTTCATTTTGCTAATTTCTTCGCACAGCTCGAGATTATATTTATCCCAGTCAAAAATAACACCGCACAGACGCGCATTGTTTTCGATCAGTTTTAATAAGTCGTCACGGTCATTCGGGTAAACAATCTGGAAGTTCAGACGTTCAAGCGCGCGATGAAGTTCACGGATGGGTTCTTCTTTAAAATAAACCCCCATGTGATTCAATATTGCAATAACGTTCATAGTCATATCTCCAGGTAAAAAAGGCCCCTCCCAACACATGGGACAAAATGAAAGGAGGAGCCTCGGAAAATACTTTTAATTAATGTGCGTTAGACGCTGTGTGGTTATCCATTGAGTGGCTCTGGCGCTCATGCATTTTGCGAGCGTAGAACATCAGGATAATCAGGCTGACGATGAAGGTACCTGCCAGCTCGAAGGAGCTTGCGCCCATCAGCGCGATGAAGCAGAACACGCAACCCAGTACAGAGCAGATCAGGCTGACAAAGTTGCGGATGTTAACGCCTTCAAAACGAATCAGGTCAACGCAAGAGTAGAAGTACGGCAGCATAGTCAGCAGTACTGCGATACCGGTCAGTTCACCGAACAGGTCAGATGCTTTACCACCGGCAGAGTTCATCAGAGTGATGAGGATCATCAGGGCAGTCATTTTCACTGCAGCCAGCAGCAGACCTTTTTTCGGAATACCGTTGCTGTCGACTTCACCATAAACTTTCGGGAAGTTACCGTCGTTAGCGGCACGCACACCTGCCTGACCTACCAGCATCATCCAGGAGCCCAGAGAAGTCAGGCACGCAAAAGCGGTGAATGCAGAAACCATCGGCGCAGCCCAGTTACCCAGGATAGTAGAAGCACTGATTGCAAACGGAGCACCGGAGCCTGCCATTACAGAAGACGGATACATACCGGAAAGCACCTGAGTCGCAGCGATGTAAACAATACCTGCTAAACCAGTACCCAGCATGGTTGCCAGCGGAACGGTACGTTTCGGGTTTTTAACCATACCAGTACTTACCGCTGCGGATTCAACACCCACGAAGGCCCACAGGCAGAGCAGAATACTTTTAATGATCGCATGACCATCAGTAGTACCTGCGGTATTCCAGTTAGCAGCATAAGTTGCAGCATCAAACCAATGCCAGCCAACAATAGCAGTCATAACTACAGGAATAAGAACCAGCACCAGACCAATAGTGGTTAAACGGCTTACCCAGGTACCGCCGAGCATATTTACAAAGGTAAATACCCAGACGATAGCAATACAAGCGATACCCGCCGGAACAGGATCATTTAATACAGGGAAGAAGGTGGAAAGATAAGATACAGCGGTAATACCAATCGCCAGGTTACCAATCCAGTTAGCATGGTAATAAAGAACACCTGTCTGAAAACCAAATGCAGGAGAAATTTCTCCGGCATAAGCAATTGGGCCACCTTGTTGCGGGTTTTTTGTTGCCAGTCGGGCATATACATAAGCCAACGACATTGCACCAATAATAGAGATAATCCAACCCCAGATAGCAATACCACCGATACTTGCAAGGTTCGCAGGCAATAATGCAATGCCGCTCCCCATCATATTACCGGCAACAACACCGGTACAGGCAAATAGCCCGATCTTCTTGGCAGAACTCATGCTCTTCTCCTAATTTCATTTTTGAATTTGGAGTCCGGGTCATGATGCGTAACTATTTACTGACCAGACCAAACTGGCGACAAGATTACTCAAAAAAAAAGATTAATCCTAAAGATTAGGTGAAATAACACAAAAGTTTCTGTAAGTGAGAACTTGAGGTTTTTTATTAACACATCAGGATCGCAAGTTGATATCATGAAAAGATAAACATTCAATATTTACAATGAATTAAGAGATGTTTTTCGGTTAAATTTATGTTATAAAAAATATGCGGCAAATAAATTGCCGCAACATATTATACCAACAATAACATACAAAAAATCAACAACAAATATTCCCGAGCATGAGTCAACCCGGGAGTCACTTATTCTGAGGCGAGAAATTTGTCGAGATAAGGTACAACATAAGGAACAGAAGTCTGGAATATACCATTTTCAATCCAGTAAAGGGTGTTTGCCCCTGGGCGTAAATTAAAGGCGGTGAGATATGCATCAGCTGCTTCCCGGTTCATCCCCTTCATTTCATAAACCTTGCCAAGCAACACATAATTTAGCCAGGACATTTCAAGATCAATGCCAGTATTTATCGCCTGGTAAGACTCATCTGTTTTACCTTTTACCAGAGCACTGACCGCTTTTATTTGATATATAATGGACAGGTTGTTCAATTCCGGCAGTGTAACAATGTTATCTATTTCTGTATTCAGTGCTGCTAATTGTTTTTCATCTAAAGGATGTTGAGAATGGCGCACGATATCAACTAATGCTTTTTCTGCTCTCGCGTAGGTAAATTCGGGGGATGATTGAACAATCTCACCTAGTAATTCACTGGCACGGTTCAATGATTTATCATCGCCATGCAGTAAATAATCATGAGCCTGATAAAAATTAGTTAATAACGCACCACGATGCGGCAAAATTTGCTGGAGCATCTCCTGCATTCGTTGTGGCCACGGTTGGTTTAACGCTTTTGATAAACTCTCCAGTAAATCATTTTGAATCGCCAGCTGATTACCGTTAGTGATGACATAACGTTTATCCAGCATGGTTGAACCATCTGCATTGTCTACCAATTTTACCGACATAAAGCATTGTTGAGCACGGTATTGGCGCTGATTAACAAACGCAATAGATAATGTTTTACCGGAACTGCTCGGTTCATCAATGTTGTAGTTGATTTTGTCATGCACCATAAAGGTGGAGAAGGTGTTAAGTGATGTCGCCACCAAATCACCCACGCCTATCGCGTAAGAGAGCTGATACGGGGAACTCCAGCTGTTACAACTTTTATTTACCATATTAATGTCAATATCGCGTGGATTGAGCAAAATACGCGATTTGCTCATCGGAAGACGTGTATCAAGACTTGAAAACGCTACCAGTGCTACACAGATACCTAACGACAACAGGAAAAAAAACCATACCCAAAAGGTAGTGAATCGTTTGCTTTTAACTGGGGATTGTTCAGGTGGTGTTGCGGTGTTTTGAATGTTAAGACTTTGGGAGGGAGAATCTGTGTCAGGAACCGCCTCTGGTATAGGGGGAGGCGAAGATAGCATTATTTCCTCTCCCTCTTCTTCGCTGTACCAGATAACCGGCACCATTAATTTATAGCCGCGCTTTGGTACAGTAGCGATATAGACAGGACTATCTTCATCATTATCTTTTAATGACTTACGTAGTTCTGAGATACTCTGCGTCACAACGTGATTGGTGACAATACTTCTCTTCCAGACATTATCGATAAGTTCATCCCTGCTAAGTACTTCGCCACTGTGTTGAGCAAAGAAAACCAGAAGATCGATTAATCTCGGCTCAAGGGTAAGTTGACGCCCATTGCGGCTAATTTGGTTTATGGACGGAGTAACAAGCCATTCGCCAACGCGAACTACAGGTTGTTGCATAATAGAAACTCATTCGAAAAGGGAATGATGCAATGATAATTGCCACAACCTATTTTTACCATCTATAGATGGTTTTATTTACATATTATTGGTGAATGCAAGACGTTATTTTTACCAGCCATAAACTTCTTGATTACATAGTATTACGAAAGGATTTTACTGAGAACCAGAAGTAATATTCCTTATCATCAAAATTCATCATCTTTGCCAAAGAAAAATGTTCAGAAAATAATCCATGGGAAATTGCCCGGCGCGCTTACTATTTTTATGGATTGTTAGTCTTTGCATGAGCAAGCGGACTGATACCTTTCTCTTTGTTCTCATTCAGAAAATCTCATCAGTCGGCGTTCTGCCCGAGGTTGTGCTTTATATATGTCATCGGCAACGATACCGTTAAGCTCTTGATGACATCATTTGATTTTCAACTGCATCACGCAGCCGCACGACATTTCGTGAGAGTCATTCATAGCTTAGGGATAAATTTCCCAGAGCTGGGGTATACCCGCAACATGCTGGCGATGTGGGAAAATTTGGTTGAGATTGTTAGAAATGATTTGAAGGCAGAACGCTTAAATCACATGGCGTCCTGAAACGAAAAACGGACCTCCGTGGAGGTCCGTTTATATGAATTTGGTGCCCGGACTCGGAATCGAACCAAGGACACGGGGATTTTCAATCCCCTGCTCTACCGACTGAGCTATCCGGGCAACGGGGCGCATTAAACCGTAATCTGCACATCTCGTCAACCTAATTTCAGTAAAAGCGATTCAACTGCTTAAGATTGCGGCAAATCGCTTCTTTTCTGTGTTTCTGTCAGGTCAGTGCGCCACCCTGGCGGCAGCGAGCGAAGCGCAGGATATCTTCTGCCAGCCGATGTGCGGTGTCGACATCCGCGTGGCTACGATTCACCAGCATTCGGCTTAAACAGCCTTCCAGCACCAGTTCCATCTGCTTTGCTACCATCGCCGGATCGTCAACTTCCAGCGTGGTTAACAGTTCGTGGGTGAAATCGTAGGCCGCGCTTTTTTGTTGATCGGCCAGTTGATGAATAGGGTGGCCAGGATCGGGATAAAACGTACAGGCAGCGATAAACAGACAGCCCGGATAGCGGTTGTTTTTAACGCACTCCGATAGCGCCTGATAACGCGCCAGCAGCTTTTGTTCGGCGGTTTGCGTTTCGTCCAGCATCAGCTGACGACGCCAGACATCTATCTGTTGGCTAAGATAGCGCAGCGCATCATAGAGGATTGCCTCTTTGTCTGGCCAGAAGCGGCGTAGCTCGTCCAGTGGATAATCCACACGTTCAGCAACCATCTCCAGCGTGGTGTTGGCAATCCCTTGTAATTCTAATAATTTCAGGGCTTCTCCCAGTACATCTTCACGTTGCACGCTATTTTCCTCCGTCTTTCCCACTGCAAGTGTCGTTCACGGTTGGCGATCGCGCAAATGTGCGCTGAAGGTTTCAGCATCCATAAAGCCCGTGACACGCGCTTGCGGATGCTCCTGGCCTTGTCCGTCAAAAAAGAGAATTGTCGGTAGGCCAAGGACATTGAGATGTTTTAACAGCGCCACATCTTGGGCGTCGTTGGCAGTGACGTTGGCTTGAAGTAAGACCGTGTCTGCTAACGCTTTTTGCACCTGAGGGTCGCTGAAGGTGTATTTCTCGAACTCTTTACAGGCGACGCACCAGTCAGCATAGAGATCTAACATCACTGGTTTACCTTTGGCTTCGGCGAGTGCCTGATTTAATTCATCCACCGTTTTGATTTGTGTAAAGTTGAGATGCGTCTGAGTTTGCGCGGTATGCGTCGCACCAAATGCCCAATCCTGAAGTGGGCGCACGCTAACCAATGCTGCTGCCAGCAGAATTATTTGCACTACGCTCATCCAGCCGCGTTTGGCCTGTAGGCTGGTGATAAAGGCCCAGCCAAAGAATGCGACACCAAGCGCCGACCACAAGCGTAATCCCCATATATCACCAATCACTCGCTCCAGCAGGAAGACCGGCAGTGCGAGGATCACAAAACCAAACGCGGTTTTGACTTGTTCCATCCACGGGCCGCTTTTCGGCAGCAAGCGGTTACCAAAGACGGTAATTAGCATCAGCGGCAGGCCCATGCCCAACGCATAGAGATAAAGCGTGCCGCCGCCCAGCCACATGTTCCCGCTTTGGGCGATATACAGCAGAATCGCGCTAAGCGGTGCGGTGGTGCATGGTGAACAGATCAGTCCGGCAATCGCCCCCATAACAAACACACCGCCAGGTGAGCCGCCCTGTTGGCGATTGCTCATCAGCGTGAGGCGCGTTTGCAGCGAAGAGGGGAGTTGCAGGGTAAACAAGCCAAACATTGACATCGCCAGCAAGGTAAAGACGATAGCGAGGCCAATGAGCACGTATGGGTGCTGTAGCGCCGCCTGGAACTGTAACCCTGCGGCGGCAACCACCAGACCCAGCGCCGTATAGGTCAGCGCCATCCCCTGCACATAAATAAAGGTCAGCATCAATGCTCTGGCAGTGGAGAGTCGCTGTTTACCGCCCAGCACGATGCCGGAAATCAGTGGGTACATTGGCAGCACGCATGGCGTAAAGGCGATACCAATACCGATCAATAACGCCCAGAGCGCGGAAAAGGGCAATTGCGCGGTGGGCTGCTCTTGCTGCGGAACAGACACAAGCTGTGACGCTGCGTTGTTGGCGACCACTTCGCTTAACGGAACGGTTTTGGTTTCTGGCGGATAACAGAAACCGGCATCAGCACAGCCCTGGTAGATGACAGTTAACGTCGCTCCCGCACTCGCCTGGTTGATGGTTACGGGAAGCGTCAGCCGATCGCGGTAAATCTCGCTTTTGCCGTAAAACTCATCTTCATGCCAGACGCCTTGCGGCAGCTGCACGTCGGCAATTTTCGCGTGTTCCGGCGTAATGCGGACCTGTTTACGGTAGAGGTAGTAACCGTCTTTGATCTGCCAGGTCAGATTCAGGTCATGTTGGTTTTGCTGAAAATCAAAAGCAAAGGCTTGATCCGCGGGGACAAATTGTGAACGTCCCGGCGCGTCGAATAATCCGGCAAAAACGGAAGTGCTGCAAAGTAGCAGGATCAGCGTAAAGATGCGTTGAGCCATGAGAGGTAATCTGTGTCTCCGTGTGTAACAGGTAAAACCAGAAGTTCCGGGGTTTGATATGGATGATGAGACTTCAGGCATTCCAGCAGTGCCTGCTGGAGAGATACGGTAGTTTTTAAAATCATCTGCACTTCGTATTCTTGCTCCAGCTTACCTTCCCAGTAATAGAGAGAGGTAGCGCCGGGGATCAAGGTCGCGCAGGCCGCCAGTTTTTCCGCCAGCACTTTGGCAGCTAAATCCTGGGCTGTCGCTTCATCCGGTGCCGTACATAGCACCACGACAGACGCGGTATTCGAACTTTTTTCATCAAGCATAAACACCTCGCAAGAACAGATGGAACCGCAAGAGAGAGGTCACTATACAACGGACGGGGGAAGGATGTTAGTCGGCGGGAAAGAAAGCGGGGCCTGAAGCCCCGCGATTGGTCATTACAGCATGAAGCTACCCAGCATGAAGCCGAAGCAAACGGCCAGGGCAACACCCAGAGTACCCGGGATGAAGAACGGATGGTTGAAGACGAATTTACCGATACGGGTAGTACCCGTGTCATCCATCTGTACCGCAGCAACCAGCGTCGGGTAGGTCGGCAGAATGAACAGACCAGACACCGCAGCGAAAGAAGCAACAGCGGTCAGCGGAGAAACGTTCAGTGCCAGAGCCATCGGCATCAGTGCTTTTGCTGTTGCAGCCTGAGAGTACAGCAGAGCAGAAGCAAAGAAGAAGATGACGGCCAGCAGCCACGGATGACCCTGAATCACTTCACCAGCGGTATCTTTGATCCAGTCGATGTTGTTGGAAACGAAAGTATCGCCCAGCCACGCAACACCCAGGATACAAATACAGGCGCTCATACCTGCTTTGAAGGTGCTGGAGTTGAGGATGTTGTCGGTATCGACTTTACAGATAACGGTGGTCAGAGTTGCAACGCTGAGCATGATGATCAGGATTGCGTTGGTGGTGTTCATCAGCGGTTTTTCAACCAGACCCATGCTTGGGCTGTTGATGATTGCATAGATAACAACGCCAACTACGCCCAGCAGGAACAGCCAGACGGACGTTTTTGCACCGGATTTGATTTCAATCTGCTTTTCACCGCGCAGTTCAACCAGGCCCTCTTCCAGACGCTTGCGATAAATCGGATCGTCAGAGAGTTTGGAGTTGAACAGCATAGTGACCAGGAAGGACATCACCAGAACCGCCAGCAGGGTGGACGGGATGACCACGGAGAGCAGATGGAGGTAGCTGATGCCATGACCTTCCATCACGGAAGACATGTAAACCACTGCTGCTGAGATTGGCGATGCGGTGATCGCAATCTGCGCGGATACCACTGCAGTAGACAGCGGACGGCAAGGTTTAACGCCTTGTTCCTTCGCAACTTCAGCGATAACTGGCAGTGTCGCCAGAGAGATGTTGCCAGTACCAGCAAAGATAGTCAGGAAATAGGTCACGATCGGTGCGAGGATCGTGATGTATTTCGGGTTACGGCGCAGCAGCTTTTCTGTCTGATGAACCAGATAGTCCAGACCGCCAGCAACCTGCATGGCAGAGATAGCGGCGATAACCGCCATGATAATGGAAATGACATCGAACGGGATGTTACCGGGTTTAACGCCAATAGCGGCAAGAACCAGCACCCCCAATCCGCCTGCAAAACCAATACCTATTCCCCCCAATCTGGCGCCCAAGAAGATCGCCAGCAAAACTATGATGAGTTCTACAACTAGCATATTAGCCTTCCTTGTTTTTTAACAAGTTGATATTAGATTGTTATTTTTAAGTTACTGATCACAAGAAAAAAGGCACGTCATCTGACGTGCCTTCTTTATTTGTACTACCCTGTACGATTACTGTTCGCTTTCATCAGTATAGCGTTTTGCTTTGTAAGCCGGGTGCATCAGATTCTGTACGGAGAAAATATCGTCAAGTTCCGCTTCAGTCAACAGACCGCGTTCCAGAACGACTTCACGTACACTCTTACCGGTTTCGGCACAGATTTTACCCACGATGTCACCGTTGTGGTGACCGATGAACGGGTTCAAGTAAGTAACGATACCGATAGAGTTGTAAACGTAACCTTCGCACACTTCTTTGTTAGCCGTGATGCCGTTAATGCATTTTTCCAGCAGGTTGTAGCAAGCGTTGGTCAGAATGTGAACGGATTCGAACATAGCCTGGCCAATGACCGGCTCCATAACGTTCAACTGCAGCTGACCTGCTTCTGCTGCCATGGTAACAGTGGTGTCGTTACCGATGACTTTGAAGCATACCTGGTTAACCACTTCCGGAACAACCGGGTTTACTTTAGCTGGCATGATGGAAGAGCCCGCCTGCAGTTCCGGCAGGTTGATCTCGTTCAGGCCGGCACGTGGACCAGAAGAGAGCAAGCGCAGGTCGTTACAGATTTTGGACATCTTCACAGCCAGGCGTTTCAGCGCGCCGTGAACCATAACATAAGCGCCGCAGTCAGAGGTCGCTTCGATCAGGTCTTCAGCCGGTACGCATGGGAAGCCAGTGACTTCAGCCAGTTTTTTCACTGCCAGCGGAGAGTACTCTTTCGGCGTGTTCAGACCAGTACCGATTGCTGTTGCGCCAAGGTTAACTTCCAGCAGCAGTTCAGCGGTACGTTGGATGTTTTTCACTTCTTCTTTCAGCAGGATGCTGAAAGCGCGGAATTCCTGACCGAGGGTCATCGGTACTGCGTCCTGCAGCTGGGTACGACCCATTTTCAGGATGTCCTGGAATTCGACAGCTTTACGTTCAAAGCCTTCACGCAGTTGGTTAATCGCATCTACCAGCTTAATCAGGGAAGAGTAAACTGCGATACGGAAACCGGTCGGGTAGGCGTCGTTAGTGGACTGACATTTGTTAACATGGTCGTTCGGGTTCAGGTACTGATATTCACCTTTCTGGTGACCCATCAGTTCCAGACCGATATTGGCCAGCACTTCGTTGGTGTTCATGTTTACGGAAGTACCTGCGCCGCCCTGGTAGACGTCTACCGGGAACTGATCCATGCATTTTCCGTTGTTCAGGACTTCATCACATGCGGCAATGATGGCATTCGCTACACTTTTAGGAATGGTTTGCAGCTCTTTGTTTGCCATAGCTGCGGCTTTTTTAACCATTACCATACCGCGAACAAATTCAGGAATATCACTGATTTTGTTGTTGCTGATATAGAAGTTTTCAATCGCTCTCAGAGTGTGAACACCATAGTAGGCATCAGCTGGAACTTCCCTGGTACCCAACAGATCTTCTTCGATACGAATGTTGTTTGACATGTGAACCTTCTTTTTCAAGCTGCCAATGATTTGCTTTAAACACACAGAATATATGTGGTTTCGAATGTTTTTCGACCGACGATTATCCCCTGCATCGACCGAATACCCGAGATCATATGCTGCTTGAGGATTTCTACCGTAATCTGGATCACTTTAAGTGTCGGTTTTTACCCCTTAATTATTAATTTGTGAAATAGATCACCGCTTTGGGATTACTACCAAAAATAGTTGCGCAAACATCTTGAAATTTTGCTAATGACCACAATATAAGCTGAACGCGATTCGCAACCCATTCAGGTAGCCGGGTTTAACCGGCTGCTATTACAGGAGAAACCTTTGCGCTGGTTACCTTTTATTGCCATTTTCCTTTATGTCTATATTGAGATTTCAATCTTTATTCAGGTTGCCCATGTATTGGGGGTATTGCTGACCCTCGTGCTGGTTATATTCACGTCAGTTATTGGTATGTCACTGGTACGTAACCAGGGCTTTAAGAATTTCGTGCTGATGCAGCAAAAAATGGCGGCAGGTGAAAACCCAGCGGCGGAGATGATTAAAAGTGTTTCGCTGATCATTGCCGGTTTGCTGCTTTTATTACCGGGCTTTTTCACCGACTTCCTCGGTCTTCTGCTTTTATTACCGCCGGTGCAAAAGCATCTGACAGTGAAGTTGATGCCGCATTTGCGCTTTTCTCGCATGCCAGGCGGCGGTTTTAGCGCCGGGACCGGTGGCGGTAATACTTTTGATGGTGAGTACCAGCGAAAGGATGATGAGCGCGACCGCCTTGATCATAAAGACGATCGCCAGGATTAATGCCGAAACGCCGGATTATGTGGTTATGCCATTTTCCGGCGTTTTTCGTTTTGGCAGAAACAGCCATAACCCCGCCAGCATGATCAGCGCATAGAGACTTTTCCAGCCGACCATTGCTAGTAACAGAACGCATAACAGCCCGCCAACCACCGCCAGTAGTCGATAACGTCCTTGCAATAATTTACAGCCTGCCAGCATGCATAACAGATAAATCATAATAAAGATGCCATTGGCATAGATGATAAGTGCGTCCAGATTGATCTCTAAAGCATGAATCACCAACGTGCTCACCACGCAGCAGCCGAGCACCGCATTGAGGGCATTATTCGGGATATGACGAGAAGAGAGGCGTGCCAGGTAGTGGTCAGGATTATGTTGCGCCTGCGACCAGACCAGGCGGGCGAAGCTCTGTATATAAATGTTGAGACTGGCAAAGCAGGCCAGATAGCCAATCACGCAGGCAATCCATAACGCTCCTACACCGAACAGTTGCACTACAATTTTTGGAAGCGATGCTGCTGCCGCCATTTTTTCACCGTAGGCGTCGAAGTGTAAGACGACTACCGTACAGCCCCAGTAGACTAATCCTGCCAGCAGCAGACCAATCATCAACGCGCGAGGAAAATCACGCTCTGGATTTTTAAATTCCGAGGCTAGGTGGGCAAATGCTTCCAGACCGACAAAGCACCAGAACATCACTGATAACGCAGCAAATAACCCAGTAAGTTCGATATTACCTGGTGCAGGGAAGGGGATATTCGCAGGTTTGATATCGCCCGCCCACCAGATGGCGACAATTAGCGTGACGATAAGCCCGGCAATGACTGTTTGTAGATTAGCACTGGAACTGGCACCGCGCGTACCGATATACCACACCAGCGCCAGCGTAACGAGTTCTGCCAACAGCAGTTGCCAGCTATGCCAGCCAAACATTGCCTGGCCGAATCCGGCAGCAATTTGTAGCGCGGCAGGCAAACCTACGGGAATGACCGATAAAAACAGCCAGCCGGTGACTCGCTCAAGCCGCGAACCAAACGCCATACCGACGAAGTGTGCGACGCCGCCTGCACTGGGATAGTGGCGCCCCAGAATCGCAAACACAATCGCAATCGGGAACACTAAGATAATCAAAACGGGCCACGCCCACAGGCTGGTATTGCCTGCTACCAGTGCAGCTAACGCAGGAACGGCAAACACGCCAGTGCCTAATAATGACGTCGATAGCAGGCCGATGCCCTGGGCCAGCCCCAGTTCTTGTTTGAGTCCACTCATGGGTTGATGTCCGATTGCGCCCAAATCTTGGGCAACTGCGTAGATTTTCGATGGTAGCACAATCAGATTCGCTTATGACGGCGATGAATAAATTGCGATGAAATGTGAGGTGAATCAGTGTTTTCACCCGATTTTGTGCTGATCAGAATTTTTTTTCATTTTCCCCCTTGAAGGGGCGAAGCCTCACCCCCATTTCTCTGGTCACCAGCCGGGAAACCACGTAAGGTCCGGCGTCACCCATAACAGATACGGACTTTCTCAAAGGAGAGTTATCAATGAATATTCGTCCATTGCATGATCGCGTGATCGTCAAGCGTAAAGAAGTTGAAACTAAATCTGCTGGCGGCATCGTTCTGACCGGCTCTGCAGCGGCTAAATCTACCCGTGGCGAAGTGCTGGCTGTCGGCAATGGCCGTATCCTTGAAAATGGCGAAGTGAAGCCGCTGGACGTGAAAGTTGGCGACATCGTTATTTTCAACGATGGCTACGGTGTGAAATCTGAGAAGATCGACAATGAAGAAGTGTTGATCATGTCCGAAAGCGACATTCTGGCAATTGTTGAAGCGTAATCCGCGCACGACACTGAACATACGAATTTAAGGAATAAAGATAATGGCAGCTAAAGACGTAAAATTCGGTAACGACGCTCGTGTGAAAATGCTGCGCGGCGTAAACGTACTGGCAGATGCAGTGAAAGTTACCCTCGGTCCGAAAGGCCGTAACGTAGTTCTGGATAAATCTTTCGGTGCACCGACCATCACCAAAGATGGTGTTTCCGTTGCTCGTGAAATCGAACTGGAAGACAAGTTCGAAAACATGGGTGCGCAGATGGTGAAAGAAGTTGCCTCTAAAGCGAACGACACTGCAGGCGACGGTACCACCACCGCAACCGTACTGGCTCAGGCTATCATCACTGAAGGTCTGAAAGCTGTTGCTGCGGGCATGAACCCGATGGACCTGAAACGTGGTATCGACAAAGCCGTTACCGCTGCAGTTGAAGAACTGAAAGCTCTGTCCGTACCGTGCTCTGACTCTAAAGCGATTGCTCAGGTTGGTACCATCTCCGCTAACTCCGACGAAACCGTAGGTAAACTGATCGCTGAAGCGATGGACAAAGTCGGTAAAGAAGGCGTTATCACCGTTGAAGACGGTACCGGTCTGCAGGATGAACTGGACGTGGTTGAAGGTATGCAGTTCGACCGTGGCTACCTGTCTCCTTACTTCATCAACAAGCCGGAAACTGGCGCAGTAGAACTGGAAAGCCCGTTCATCCTGCTGGCTGACAAGAAAATCTCCAACATCCGCGAAATGCTGCCGGTTCTGGAAGCTGTTGCCAAAGCAGGTAAACCGCTGCTGATCATCGCTGAAGATGTTGAAGGCGAAGCACTGGCAACTCTGGTTGTTAACACCATGCGTGGCATCGTGAAAGTTGCTGCGGTTAAAGCTCCGGGCTTCGGCGATCGTCGTAAAGCTATGCTGCAGGATATCGCAACCCTGACTGGCGGTACCGTAATCTCTGAAGAGATCGGTATGGAGCTGGAAAAAGCAACCCTGGAAGACCTGGGTCAGGCTAAACGTGTTGTGATCAACAAAGACACCACCACCATCATCGATGGCGTGGGTGAAGAAGCTGCAATCCAGGGCCGTGTTGCTCAGATCCGTCAGCAGATTGAAGAAGCAACTTCTGACTACGACCGTGAAAAACTGCAGGAGCGCGTAGCGAAACTGGCAGGCGGTGTTGCAGTTATCAAAGTTGGTGCTGCTACCGAAGTTGAAATGAAAGAGAAAAAAGCACGCGTTGAAGACGCCCTGCACGCGACCCGTGCTGCGGTAGAAGAAGGCGTGGTTGCTGGTGGTGGTGTTGCGCTGATCCGCGTAGCGTCTAAACTGGCTGACTTGCGTGGTCAGAACGAAGAGCAGAACGTGGGTATCAAAGTTGCACTGCGTGCAATGGAAGCTCCGCTGCGTCAGATCGTACTGAACTGCGGTGAAGAACCGTCTGTTGTTGCTAACACTGTTAAAGCTGGCGACGGCAACTACGGTTACAACGCAGCAACCGAAGAATATGGCAACATGATCGACATGGGTATCCTGGATCCAACCAAAGTAACCCGCTCTGCTCTGCAGTACGCGGCTTCTGTGGCTGGCCTGATGATCACCACCGAGTGCATGGTTACCGACCTGCCGAAAAACGATGCAGCTGACTTAGGCGCTGCTGGCGGTATGGGCGGCATGGGTGGCATGGGCGGCATGATGTAATTGCCCTGCACCTCGCAGAAATAAACAAACCCCCGGGCAGAAATGTCTGGGGGTTTTTCTTTTGGTCATCTTTCTAGTATAAGATTCAGACACGGACGACGCGAGTGGCGTCCAGCTCATTGATTATGGGGAATAACATGCACGTAAAATACTTAGCAGGGATTGTCGGTGCCGCGCTACTGATGGCGGGTTGTAGCTCCAGCAACGAATTGAGTGCTGCCGGTCAGAGTGTACGCATTGTGGACGAGCAGCCAGGTGCGGAGTGCCAGCTGATTGGTACTGCGACAGGTAAGCAAAGTAACTGGCTTTCCGGGCAACACGGTGAAGAAGGCGGTTCTATGCGTGGTGCGGCAAACGATCTGCGCAACCAGGCAGCGGCAATGGGTGGTAACGTGATTTATGGTATCAGCAGCCCGTCGCAGGGAATGTTGTCCAGTTTTGTCCCGACGGATAGCCAGATTATCGGCCAGGTATATAAGTGCCCGAATTGATGTGATTCAGAGGCTGGATGACTCCAGCCTCGCATTAGCAAAGATGAGATTATTTCGCTTGTGGTGCACTTTTGCTGATGGACTGAACACGTAAGTGATGCAGCGCGCGTAAGCATTGATCCTGGGTTAGCGGTTGGGTGTTATTTGCCGCTACGGTGCGAACATAGACCTGACATGGCACACCCGCGAGTTTTTTCAGTCTGGGGCTGAAATCAAGCATTCGGCGAGTGATCGCCTCCACTTCTTTACCCGGCGTTGCTTCACGCGTTTTCACCACCGCGCCGCTAAATTGCTCTTTGCCATTTTCATCTTTAAAGCGATAAAGCACTGCCAGATAATGGTTGAACAAGTTATGTTTCCATTCCGGTTGGGAATAGGTGTCATATTCCAGATTGCCATTGTCCTGGCAGTCAACGTCGTATAACGGCAGGAAATCTAACAGTGAGGTAATACGTAATGCCAGTTCACGCATTTCCGCATTATTAATTGCATGAATGATTGCTCGCGCCAGCATTTCAATCTGCAATTCATTGATGACTAACTCACATTTGCTACCGTCATGTAGCGTTAATACGAAGGTAAGATTTTCACCCTGATTATCGGTAAGTTCCAGCATATTAACTCGGCGATTAATATCGGCATTTTTAAGCTCATCAACCAGAATTTCTGGGATATTTTCTGCCATTTTCTTAATAACTTTATCGCGAGTCTGCTCATACTGAAGACGTGCATCAGCATCCAGTTTATGCTTTTGATGCAGACGGCTTTCCAGCGCAATCAGCAGGTCTCGCAGTTCCATGACAGACATAAAGAACAACGATTCTTTATTGCGAGGCTCTTTAATTTTCAGCGCCAGTGCAATGAAATTATTACTCTTGCGAATAACACCGGTATTAACTCCCTTGATGCTTATGGCCATGTAGGTTCTCCCTAACCATTTCTCAATTAAATAATTAATTTTAATTTATAAGCCAGATAAATGGGCTTGGTAGTAATAGTTGTTAAAATAACATAAATAGCCGTGCTCACTCTATATAAACAGAAAAGAAAGGTTAATTATTGGTGTTGGTTATATAAAAAGTAATAACAGCAATGTATATGAATAATTAAAGGTTATGCAACGTGCAAAGATTAAACTTCCCTGTTTAATCAGTTACTGCTGGCGTAGCTGGAGATCCAGCGGCGTTTTACTGGGTTCGCCGCCAATCTCGCGCGCCAGTTTCGGCACCATATATCCAGATACCAGCGTCAGCAGCTCACGCATAATCTGCCGTGCTTCGTCATCACTCACCATAAAATGCGCCGCGCCCTGTACTTTATCGAGCACATGCAGGTAATACGGCATCACGCCCGCATCGAACAACGCATTACTCAGGTTTGCCAGCGTTTGTGCGTTATCGTTCACACCACGTAACAGAACGCTCTGGTTCAGCAAAGTAACGCCTACCCGGCGCAACTTAGCCATCGCCTGGCGGAATGTTTCATCTACCTCATTGGCATGGTTGATGTGATTCACCAGCAAGATTTGCAGCGTAGAATGTGAAAAGCGTTCAACCAGCGCATCTGTGATGCGTGCCGGGATCACAATCGGCAGACGGCTGTGAATCCGCAGACGTTTGATATGCGGGATGGCTTCCAGTTGTGTAAGCAACCAGTCCAGCTCGTGATCTTTCGCCATCAGCGGATCGCCGCCGGAGAAAATCATCTCGTCCAGTTCCGGATGCGCAGCAACATACTCAAGTGCAGTCTGCCAGTTACGCTTGTTGCCCTGATTTTCGGCATACGGGAAATGGCGACGGAAGCAATAGCGGCAATTTACCGCGCAGCCGCCTTTGACCAGCAATAGCGCCCGGTTGTGGTATTTATGCAACAAACCAGGGACTACGCTGTGCTGTTCTTCCAGCGGGTCGGTGGAGAATCCGGGCGCGACGACAAACTCATCTTGCGAGGTAAGTACCTGACGCAAAAGTGGATCGTCCGGATTGCCTTTCTCCATGCGATCGATAAATGAGCGGGGAACACGCAGGGCAAACAGCTTTTTGGCGCTGCGTCCGGCCAACAGTTTTTCGTCCGCGTCTATATTCAAAAGACGCAGAAGTTCATCAGGATCGGTCACAACATCGGCAAGTTGCGTTAACCAATCTTCTCTGGATGGGGTATTTAGGGTTACAATATGCGCCATTTTGTGGCTTAGCTACCAATTAATAAATTTCAGAGGGCCTTATGGCAACGTACTATAGCAACGATTTTCGTGCTGGTCTTAAAATCATGTTAGACGGCGAACCTTACGCGGTTGAAGCGAGTGAATTCGTAAAACCGGGTAAAGGCCAGGCATTTGCTCGCGTTAAACTGCGTCGTCTGCTGACCGGTACTCGCGTAGAAAAAACCTTCAAATCTACTGATTCCGCTGAAGGCGCTGATGTTGTCGATATGAACCTGACTTACCTGTACAACGACGGTGAGTTCTGGCACTTCATGAACAACGAAACTTTCGAGCAACTGTCAGCTGATGCAAAAGCAATTGGCGACAACGCTAAATGGTTGCTGGATCAGGCAGAGTGTATCGTAACTCTGTGGAATGGTCAGCCGATCTCCGTTACTCCGCCGAACTTTGTTGAACTGGAAATCGTTGATACCGATCCAGGCCTGAAAGGGGATACCGCAGGTACTGGCGGCAAACCGGCTACCCTGTCTACTGGCGCTGTGGTTAAAGTTCCGCTGTTCGTGCAGATCGGCGAAGTCATCAAAGTGGATACCCGCTCTGGTGAATACGTCTCTCGCGTGAAGTAATGCGGTTTTGGTGCGGCCTGTTGGCTGCACCATCACTTATTCTGGTCAGAGATGATGAAACGCCTTATCGTTCTTGTTTTGCTTGCCAGCACGCTGCTCACGGGCTGTAACACCGCTCGCGGTTTCGGCGAAGATATCAAACATCTCGGCAACTCCATCTCCCGCGCTGCCAGCTAATTTTTCTTCTCTTCCGAAAAATCATCAGATTTCCATCATTTTTGGCGATGTTGTCTATTATTAATTTGCTATAGGCAAACATAAATAACATTACCTAAAAGGAAGACGTTATGGTGAAGAAGACAATTGCAGCGATCTTTTCTGTTCTGGTGCTTTCAACATTATTAACTGCCTGCAACACCACGCGTGGCGTTGGTGAAGATATCTCTGATGGCGGTAACGCGATTTCTGGTGCAGCAACAAAAGCACAGCAATAAGCAATAACGGTACGACAGCTGTGTCGTGCCGTTTGTTTTTTTGCGATAGTCACTAAGGTAATAGTTGAAATTCCCCTGCCACCTGGCAAAATACCCGTTCAACCATCAGCTTTGCAGGACGACCTGCAAACGCCTCTTTTCACCGGGGACGGCCCCAATTCTCCGGAGCCTGATATGTCCTGGATTATCTTAGTTATTGCTGGTCTGCTGGAAGTGGTATGGGCCGTTGGTCTGAAATATACCCACGGTTTTAGTCGTTTGACGCCAAGTGTTATTACCGTGACGGCGATGATTGTCAGTATGGCGCTACTTGCCTGGGCGATGAAATCGTTACCAGTAGGGACAGCTTATGCCGTGTGGACGGGTATTGGCGCAGTCGGCGCGGCCATCACCGGTATTGTGCTGCTCGGTGAGTCCGCTAACCCGATGCGCCTGGCGAGCCTGGCGTTAATCGTATTGGGGATTATTGGTCTGAAACTCAGCACTCACTAACTACCGGGCTGCTGTACCCAAATAAACTTACTGACATCAAACCCTTCCCGGGTCGCGACTGCCAGCATTTCCTGTTTCACTTCGTCAGAAATGGTTGGCGTGCGGGAGAGTATCCACAGGTAGTCGCGGTCCGGGCCGCAAACCAGCGCATGGCGGTATTCCCGATCGAGTGCAATAACGTTATAACCGCCATAGAAAGGACCAAAGAATGACACTTTCAGCGCAGCGCGGGTAGGCGCGCCGGTAAAGTACGCTTTCCCTTCACTCTGCTGCCACATTTCTCTGTCAGGGTTATAGCCTTTATTAATGACATTCAGGCCGCCGTCATCCCGCAGACTGTATGTTGCGGTGACTTTTTCCAGTCCACGTTCAAAGCGGTGATCAAAACGGGCAATCTCATACCAGGTACCGAGATAACGTTTGGCGTCGAAATTATTCACTACTGTCACGCCACGCGGCGGCGTAGGAGAACTGCAGGCAACGACCAGAAATGCAGCTGTCGCTGCGGCAACGAGAGGGAGCAGGCGCATAAATGTTTCCTTACTGGTTTTTTTTCTAAGTGTAGATGACAGCAAGGAAAAGCGGAGAAAAGGTCCAAAAATTCGGACCCGATGAAATTTTACTGTAGAGCGTTGAGAATCTGCCAGGCGGCGGTAACTCTCGCTGGATTGGGATAGTTTTTGTTAGCCAGCATCACAATGCCCAGCTCTTTTTCTGGAATAAACGCGACATAGCTACCAAATCCACCGGTCGCCCCCGTTTTATGTACCCATGATGCGCGTACTGCAGGAGTTGGGGGCGTAATCGCTTTTACGGGGCGTGCTGCCAGTGCAATTTTATTATCACTGCCGTTTATGATGGTGTCAGGATTTACCGGCCAGTCCAGCATTTCCCAGCCCAGGCCCTGATACATATCGCCGGTTTGCCAGTAGCGAGATTGTGCCAGTTGTATCCCTTGTTGAAGTGTTTTCTCATTGATATCACGGGGGGTTAAATTGCTTTGCACCCAGCGGGCCATATCTTCAATGGTCGACTTCACACCATAAGCTTCAGCGTCTAATGCCCCTGGCGAAACATGCACTGCCTTACCTTCGCGATATCCCCAGGCGTAATTCTTTTCTTCTGCGGACGGCACATTAATCCACGTATGGTTGAGTTTGAGAGGCTGGAAGACACGAGTTTGCATCGCCTGCTCAAAACTTAAACCAGACGGCTTCACAGCCAGTGCGCCGAACAAACCGATACTGGCGTTGGCATACAAACGTTGTGTTCCTGAAGCCCATTCAGGCTGCCAGTTTTGATAGAAGCGCAGCAAGTCGCTTGAGGATTTAACATCATCCGGCACCTGTAACGGCAGGCCGCCAGCGGTGTAGGTCGCAAGATGTAATAGTGTGATCCCATTCCACTGTTTAGCGGTAAGTTCAGGCCAGTATTTTGTCGCAGGATCGCTTAGGTTGATTTCCCCTCGCGCAATAGCGTCGCCACCAAGCACGCCCGTAAATGTTTTGCTGACCGAGCCTAACTCAAACAACGTTTGCTGCGTGACAGGCTGCTTTTTATCTACATCCGCATAGCCCCAGGTAAAGTAATAAGGTTTGCCCTGATAAATCACCGCCACCGCCATACCGGGGATCTTTTGTTGCTCTATAAGCGGGGTAATTGTGCGATGCACAATCTCGTTGAGCTGTTGCGGGGCGGAAAGTGCGGAGCAAGAGGCGATAATTAATAAGGCGCAGAGCGTCGTTTTGAACATAGGGTCTGGTTTCCATACAAAACGGCCCGCCATAGGCGGGCCGGATTTACATTGGCGATGCGTTAGATTGTAACGACACCAATCAGTGTGACAACTGTCAGGATAGCAGCCAGACCGTAGAAAACCCATTTGCCTGCAGGCACGTGGATTTTCAGATCGTGCATCGCGTGGTGCATACGGTGTAAACCACACCACAGTGGCAGAACGATCATCAGGAACAGGAATACGCGACCAATGAAGCTTTGCGCGAACGCCAGAACGCGCTCGTAGCTCAGCGCATCACCCGGAAACAGCCCCAGCGGCAGCAGAATACCCACCAGCAGGATCATCACCGGCGCAATAATTGCGCTCCACATACCACCGGCCCCGAAGAGGCCCCAGAATACCGGTTCGTCAGAACGCTTTGGATTTGGATTAATCATCTCAGGCTCCTTACCAGTACAGGGCAACAAACAGGATTACGATGGTGGCAACCACGGTTACCGCCCAGAGACTTTTGATAATTGGCTCTGGTCCCATTTTTTCGTCTTTTACAATGATATTGGCCGCTTTCGGTGCCAGCTCAAACCAGGTTTTGGTGTGCAGCAGAGCTGCTGCCAGAGTGATCAGGTTAATGATCACGATAACCGGGTTTTGTAAAAAGTCGACGAATCCCGCCCAGGCTTCCGGGCCATTTTTCAAGGCAAACAGCCCGAAAATCAGTTCAATGCTGAACCACACAGCCGGAACTGCCGTGCCTTCGCGCAGCATGTAAAAGCGATAAAACGGCAATTTTTTCCACCAGGTGGACGTCATTGGCCGTACATACGGTTTACGTTTAGTCGTCATGTTGCACTCCTTAGCGTGGTTTCAGGGTCGCGATAAGAAAGTCTTTCGAACTTTCTACTTTGCCCTGCTGAATGGCCGCAGCCGGATCGACGTGTTTCGGGCAGACTTCGGAGCAGTAGCCCACGAAAGTACAGCTCCATACGCCATTCTGGCTGTTCAACTGCGCCATACGCTCCTTCTTACCGTGGTCGCGGCTATCTTCGTTATAACGATGCGCCAGCGTAATGGCAGCCGGACCGATGAACTCGGGGTTCAGGCCAAACTGCGGGCACGCGGCATAGCACAGACCACAGTTGATGCAACCGGAGAACTGGTGATACTTCGCCATCTGCGCCGGGGTCTGGATGTTAGTACCCTGATCCGCGGTGCGGGAGTTGCCGATGATGTACGGTTTGATCGCTTCCAGACTTTCGATGAAGTGGGTCATATCGACCACCAGATCGCGTTCAATCGGGAAGTTAGCTAACGCTTCAACCTTCATACCGTCGGTGTAATCACGCAAGAAGGTTTTACATGCCAGTTTTGGCACGTTGTTAACCATCATGCCGCAGGAACCACAAATCGCCATACGGCAGGACCAGCGGTAGCTCAGGTCCGGTGCCAGGTTGTCTTTGATGTAGCCCAGCGCATCCAGTAATGAGGTAGTTGCGTCATAAGGCACTTCATAGAATGCGCTATGCGGTGCGGTATCGACTTCCGGGTTATAGCGCACCACCTCAATTTTCAGGTTTTTCATCTCAGCCATTCGCCTTCTCCTTCTTATTGGCTGCTTCCGCCTTATCGGCTGCATCCGCTTCGCCACCGTAAACGCGTTTAGCTGGCGGCAGCGTAGTAATCTTCACGTCGCTGTACTCCAGGCGAGTAGTGCCATCAGCATCGCGGAAGGCGAGGGTGTGTTTGAGGAAGTTGACGTCGTCACGCTCGGTGCAACCTTCGTCCAGACGCTGGTGCGCGCCGCGAGACTCTTTACGTGCCATTGCAGAGTGCGCCATACATTCAGCAACGTTCAGACCGTGGCCCAGTTCAATGGTGTAGAGCAGGTCGGTGTTGAACACGCTGGAGGTGTCGGTGATGCGCACGCGCTTGAAGCGTTCCTGTAGCTCAGCCAGCTTGTCGATGGTTTTCTGCATCAGTTCCGGCGTACGGTAGATACCGCAACCTTCTTCCATAGCCAGGCCCATTTCGTCGCGGATCTTCGCCCAGTTTTCGCCGCCATCCTGGTTAACCAGATCTTTCAGACGTTGTTCAACGCCAGCAGCCTGCGCTTCAATTGCCGCTTCGTTGCCATTACCGGCAGTTGCTGCACGTTCTGTCGCTTGTTCACCGGCCAGACGACCGAAGACCACCAGTTCCGCCAGGGAGTTGGAGCCCAGACGGTTTGCGCCGTGCAGACCAACAGAGGAACATTCACCCACGGCGAACAGACCTTTAATGCGGGTTTCACAGTTCTGATCGGTTTCGATACCGCCC
Source organism: Escherichia sp. MOD1-EC5990 (assembly GCF_002965285.1). Taxonomy (NCBI): domain Bacteria; kingdom Pseudomonadati; phylum Pseudomonadota; class Gammaproteobacteria; order Enterobacterales; family Enterobacteriaceae; genus Escherichia; species Escherichia sp. MOD1-EC5990. The sequence continues at coordinate 158,226 of NZ_PTRV01000009.1, forward strand.
ATGGTGTAGTGTGCGGTCGGACGTACTGGAATCGGTTCTTTAACCGGATCGACGCCAACGTACGCTTTCGCCAGTTCGCAGATGAACGGCAGACGTTCATGCAGTTTTTTCTCGCCGAGGTGACGCAGGTCGAGATAAACCACATCGCCACGCGGTGTGGAGATGGTGTTGCCTTTACGCCATTCGTGCCAGAAGGCCTGAGAAACTTTGTCGCGTGGACCCAGTTCCATATATTTGTTTTTCGGCTCGCCCAGCGGAGTTTCCGGGCCCATGCCGTAATCTTGCAGATAACGGTAGCCATTTTTGTTGACCAGAATACCGCCTTCACCGCGGCAGCCTTCGGTCATCAGGATACCGGAACCTGGCAGACCGGTTGGGTGATACTGAACGAATTCCATGTCACGCAGCGGAACGCCGTGGCTTAGCGCCATACCCATACCGTCACCGGTAACGATGCCGCCGTTGGTGTTGTAACGATAAACGCGACCCGCACCGCCGGTAGCCATAACGACCGCGTTAGCACGGATCTGCACCAGCGTGCCTTCCATCATGTTCATTGCCACCAGGCCGCGAACATGACCATCATCAACCAGAATATCCAGTACGAAGTGCTCGTCAAAACGCTGGATCTGCGGGAATTGCAGAGAGGTCTGGAACAGCGTGTGCAGCATATGGAAGCCGGTCTTATCGGCGGCGAACCAGGTACGCTCGATTTTCATGCCGCCGAAGCGACGTACGTTGACGCTACCATCCGGGCGACGGCTCCATGGGCATCCCCACAGTTCCAGTTGGGTCATTTCGGTTGGGCAGTGGTGGACGAAATAATCCACGACATCCTGCTCACACAACCAGTCGCCACCCGCTACTGTATCGTGAAAGTGATATTCGAAGCTGTCATGATCCTGCGCGACAGCGGCGGAGCCCCCTTCTGCAGCAACGGTATGGCTACGCATAGGGTATACTTTTGAGATTAGTGCGATTTTTGCATTTGGATTTGCCTGCGCGGCAGCAATTGCAGCACGTAATCCCGCGCCACCGGCGCCTACAATGGCAAGATCGGCTTGAAAGGTTTGCACGACATTCCTCCAGATTGTTTTTATCCCACAGCCCCGTACTTCAGGGTAAGTGCCTGAAAGTTACGGTCTGCGAACGCTATTCCACTGCTCCTTTATAGGTACAACAGTATAGTCTGATGGATAAGTCTGAAATTTGACGAGATCGATTTTTTTAGTGCGCAAGAGGGCTAAATTATCACTGAAGATGATTAATTTAATTACTAAACCATCAGATCGTGCTTTTTTTAGTCACCGCCCACCGTTGATTGATACCTGCGTAAAATTTGTCTCGCCGCCGCGTTGCGAGTAGACTTCGTGCCCTTGTCAAAAAATGGAGATTTAACTATGAGCGAAACGGCATCCTGGCAGCCGAGCGCATCCATTCCTAACTTATTAAAACGCGCGGCGATTATGGCGGAGATCCGTCGTTTCTTTGCCGATCGTGGAGTGCTGGAGGTGGAGACGCCTTGTATGAGCCAGGCGACGGTAACCGATATTCATTTGGTCCCGTTTGAGACGCGTTTCGTTGGCCCCGGGCATTCGCAGGGGATGAATCTCTGGTTAATGACCAGCCCGGAATACCATATGAAACGCCTGCTGGTTGCCGGTTGTGGGCCGGTATTCCAGCTGTGCCGCAGCTTCCGTAATGAAGAGATGGGGCGTTATCACAACCCTGAGTTCACTATGCTTGAGTGGTATCGACCGCACTATGATATGTACCGGTTGATGAACGAGGTGGACGATCTCTTACAACAGGTGCTTGACTGCCCGGCAGCAGAAAGTCTTTCTTATCAACAAGCTTTCTTGCGTTATCTGGAAATTGACCCGCTCTCTGCCGACAAAACGCAACTGCGGGAAGTGGCAGCGAAACTGGATTTGAGCAACGTTGCCGATACCGAAGAAGACCGCGACACGCTGCTACAACTGCTGTTTACCTTTGGCGTAGAGCCAAATATTGGCAAAGAAAAACCGACCTTTGTGTACCACTTTCCCGCCAGCCAGGCATCACTGGCGCAAATCAGTACCGAAGATCATCGGGTCGCTGAACGCTTTGAGGTTTACTATAAAGGTATTGAGCTGGCGAATGGTTTCCATGAATTAACGGATGCCCGTGAGCAGCAACAACGCTTTGAACAAGATAACCGTAAGCGCGCGGCGCGCGGTTTGCCGCAGCACCCCATTGACGAGAATCTTATTGAAGCCTTGAAAGTCGGTATGCCTGACTGTTCCGGCGTGGCATTAGGCGTTGATCGTCTGGTGATGTTGGCGCTGGGCGCGGAGACACTGGCTGAAGTCATCGCCTTTAGCGTTGACCGGGCATAATTCTGAAAAATTACTGAATTAACTGCGAAGAATGGCGTGATGAGCGCCATTCTGTAGCATATGTTTTCATTTTTCCGCTAAAGGCCACAATTTAAGACTGGATATTTGATATCATCCAGGTATCAATTCTGTATTGGTTTTTACGCTGCCCACTCAATGATAGGGTAGTGCAGTTCAGTGGGCGCGTTTTAGACACGCGCTGAAATGAAGGATGGTTTCATGCCTCACACGATAAAAAAGATGAGTCTGATAGGACTCATATTGATGATCTTTACTTCCGTATTTGGATTTGCCAATAGCCCATCGGCTTATTACTTAATGGGTTATAGTGCGATTCCCTTTTATATATTTTCTGCATTGTTATTCTTTATTCCATTCGCCTTAATGATGGCTGAAATGGGCGCTGCGTATCGCAAAGAAGAAGGCGGTATCTATTCCTGGATGAATAATAGTGTCGGACCACGTTTTGCCTTCATTGGTACGTTTATGTGGTTTTCCTCTTATATCATCTGGATGGTGAGCACCTCCGCGAAAGTTTGGGTACCGTTCTCAACATTCCTCTATGGAAGCGACATGACCCAGCACTGGCGTATTGCCGGACTGGAACCTACGCAGGTGGTTGGTCTGCTGGCAGTGGCATGGATGATTCTGGTCACCGTCGTTGCTTCAAAGGGGATTAATAAAATTGCCCGCATTACTGCGGTGGGCGGTATTGCAGTAATGTGTCTGAATTTAGTATTGCTGTTAGTAAGCATTACTATTTTGTTATTAAATGGTGGGCATTTCGCGCAGGATATTAATTTCCTTGCATCACCGAACCCAGGTTATCAGTCCGGTCTGGCAATGCTATCGTTTGTGGTATTTGCTATTTTTGCCTATGGCGGAATTGAAGCGGTGGGTGGTCTGGTCGATAAAACGGAAAATCCAGAAAAGAACTTTGCCAAAGGTATTGTTTTTGCCGCTATTGTTATTTCAATCGGTTATTCGCTGGCAATATTTTTATGGGGCGTCAGCACAAACTGGCAGCAGGTATTAAGTAATGGTTCCGTTAACCTCGGCAATATTACCTATGTGCTGATGAAGAGCCTCGGAATGACTCTGGGTAACGCACTGCATTTGTCACCTGAAGCGTCATTGTCGCTGGGTGTGTGGTTTGCGCGTATTACCGGACTGTCGATGTTCCTCGCCTATACCGGTGCGTTCTTTACGCTTTGCTATTCACCGCTGAAAGCCATCATCCAGGGGACGCCGAAAGCATTGTGGCCGGAACCGATGACTCGCCTGAATACGATGGGTATGCCTTCTATCGCAATGTGGATGCAGTGCGGGCTGGTTACTGTCTTCATCCTGCTGGTTTCGTTTGGTGGCGGTACCGCATCGGCGTTCTTTAACAAACTGACGCTGATGGCGAACGTGTCTATGACGCTTCCTTACCTGTTCCTTGCACTGGCTTTCCCGTTCTTTAAAGCACGTCAGGATCTCGACAGGCCGTTTGTGATTTTCAAAACACATATGTCGGCAATGATTGCGACAGTTGTTGTCGTACTGGTGGTGACATTTGCGAACGTGTTCACCATCATTCAACCTGTGGTTGAAGCCGGAGACTGGGACAGCACATTGTGGATGATTGGCGGCCCTGTCTTCTTCTCGCTGTTAGCGATGGCGATTTACCAGAACTATTGCAGTCGCATGGCGAACAAACCTGAGTTAGCTCTCGACTGATCCTATGGAATCCTGCAACTCATCGTCTCTCCGGCGATGAGTTGTCTGGTAAGGAAGACGTTATGGACAACGGTAGTCGGGATCCAGTGATAACCGAAGATGAAATCAGGGCGCTGCAATTTTCTGCCTGGGATGTAGCGGAAATAGAGCAGACTATTCTCTCTTTTGTCGATGCCTGTCACACCCGTAAAGTGGCAATGGTGGTCGGTAATACCATTAATACCCTCAAAGATCGCGATGGTTCGCGGTGGGGAAACCTGCCTGATATCTATTGCACTTACCTGATCAGGTGCCTGGTTTTTCGTGGGGGATTAATCGGGTATGGTGATTTGTTCCGCATGCGTTATAGCGAAATTAAACTACCGATTGAAGCATCATGAGTGCTCGTCAGTTTATTTTATGCTGCATTTGGTTCTTCGTATCTGTTCTCTGGATTCTGATAATGTCCACGCTGGACAAAGAGTGGATGATTGATGGACGCGGGATTAACAACGTCTGTGATGTTTTGATGTATCTCGAAGATGACGATACTCGCGATGTCGGTGTGATAATGACGTTACCGCTCTTTTTCCCTTTTCTCTGGTTCGCTTTGTGGCGAAAAAAACGCGGCTGGTTTATGTACGCCACCGCGCTGGCTATTTTCGGCTACTGGTTGTGGCAGTTTTTTCTGCGCTATCAGTTTTGCTTGTGAGCCGGATGGGTTCATCCGGCCACAAAGACCTTACAAACTTCCCGCCTGACGACCTTTGCCCGCAGAAGTTAATGTTCTCCCCGTTTGTTTACCGTTGAGGCTTTCCAGACGCATCTGGAAGGGCGGGAATGGCATATCAATACCGTGGGCATGGAATCCTGCCAGAATCAGCTGGTGAATCTCATGGCGTAGTGGCATGCGGTGACCCATCTCAGCGGCGTAAATACGCAGCTCGAAAATCTGAATCCCCTGCTGCAGATCCACCAGGAAGACTTCCGGCGCCGGGTTGTCGATCACCAGCGAGCAGCGACGCGCTGCGGTGAGCAGGATTTCCGTCACTTCTTCACTGTTGGCATCGGCAGGGGCCGGAATCGTCAACACCACGCGCGTGACCGAGTCAGAGAGCGACCAGTTGATAAACTGCTCGGTAATAAACGCCTTGTTCGGCACGATAATTTCTTTGCGGTCCCAGTCGCTGATGGTGGTGGCGCGGGTGTTAATTTTCGTCACACTACCGGTGAGATCGCGGATCGTCACCGTATCGCCAATACGAATCGGTTTTTCGAACAGGATAATCAGGCCAGAGATAAAGTTGGCGAAAATTTCCTGCAAACCAAAACCGAGACCAACACCGAGCGCGGCAACCAGCCACTGCAATTTCGACCACTCAATACCAATCATTGAGAAGCCGACCAGCCCGCCAATCAGCATCAGCAGATATTTGGTGATGGTGGTGATGGCGTAGCCCGTACCCGGCGTTAAATCCAGGTGCTGCAAAATCGCCAGTTCCAGCAGCGCGGGCAGGTTGCGCACCAGCTGCGTGGTGATGATAAACACCAGAATGGCAATTAGCACCGCACCGAGGGTAATCGGCTCCAGGCTTTCCACGCCCTGTACCGTGGAAGTGACATCCCACAGCGAAATATTTTCGAGGAAGCCGAAAGCGGAATGGATTTCTGACCACAGCACAATGACTGAAAGTAGGGCGATCAACATCAGGATTGAGCGCACCAGCCGCAAGGATTGTGCACTGATGGCATCGAGATCGACTTCACTTTCATCGACTTCAATTGCCCCTTCCGGGCTACTGTGATGATGCGCTTCCTCTTCGCCACGCGCACGCTGCGCTAACATCTCTGCCCGGCGATGCTTCGCCCGGTCAAACGCCAGCCTGCGGCGTTGGATCAGCATCCAGCGGCGGATAACGTGATAAACCACTAATAGTAGGAACCAGATGGCAACTGAGGTTTCAAGCCTTGCTAACAGTGCCTGCGCCGTTGCCAGATAACCCACCGCCGACGCCAGAATAGCAACCAGCGGTGCGCCAATCATCATGTTCCACAGCATATGGTTGGTAATGTTGTCGCCGCTGCCTTCTTTGTTGAGATACAGCGGGATCCCGGCCTTTTTCAGGCTGAGGGTGACCACCGCCAGCGCACCGCAAATGAGGATAAAACAAAGCCGTCCCAGCGAACCGGAGAATTCACGGTCGTCGAGGTTATCGAACATCATCAGCGCCATAATCAGCGGCACAATAAGCCCGATGCTCATCAGGTAGTAACGCATCCCGCGGGAAACCCGTTCGCGTGGCCAGCCGAAATGAGCGATAAACAAGCCGTTCGGACGGGCAAAGGTGGCGCAAATCATCACTACCCACAGCAGCGGTACGGTGGCCGTTACGCCATCACCAATTGCGACCGCCAGCGGATAAGGCCACGCCTCGCGCAAGCCGTAACCCAGCGTCATCCACAGCACCGGTAGCGGTGATGCGACGAGAATCGACCAGAAAAGGGTGCGCAACGTCAGCCAGAAGTGATCCTGAGTCACTTTGCCGACTTTCGCCGCCGAACGTTCAAGAAAACGGGTGAAATAGCGGCGTGAGTAAATACTGCAACCGACCAGAATCAACGCGCCAAACAGCGGCAAAATCGTCTCTTTGCTGGTCAGCATCATTACGCTGGCTTTGCCCAACTGACTGAAGGTGTCCAGCGAAATGAGACGACGCAGATCCTGAGCGATCTCCAGCGGCCAGGCGATGGTCATCGGGCGCACGTCCGAAGTCCAGAACAGGTAGCGGTGCGTCGCTTCATTCACTTCTTTCAGCGCATCTTCCAGTTGCCCGTTGGATACTTTCAACTTGGTCAGTTCCAGCAGTAACGTGTCGCCACCCTGCAACAATGAGTTCAGCAACTCACGCTGAGTGCGTAGCTGTGCTTCCAGAATACGGTTTTGCTCGGCGGTCAGCGGCTGACCGTCGGCCTGATGGATTTGCCGTAGCAGCGGCTGTTTATTTAGCAGATCCTCATAACGTAACCGTTGCACACGCAACTGCGCCATTTCGGTATCAAGCTGTTGTGGTTTTGGCATTTCCGGTAGCCGTGCCACCTGCGCCCGCAACGCTTCACCGAGCAGGTTGGACGATCCCAGCCATTGCGACTGTTCACGCAGCGTATTCAACGCCTGCCGGACCTGTAACGTCTGGCTGGCAGCCTGACGCTGTTGCGAGGCAACGAGATCCATCCGCTGCGCCTGTTGATTCAGCGCCGCTGATAGTTCGCGGTTAATTTTGAATTGTGCGACGATGTCTTTCGGCAAATCGGCGCTGTTTTCTGCCAGCAATTCGGTACTTTCCAGCGCCCGCTCCGCCTCAAGCTGACGTTGGCTGTTCAACTGATTACGTAAGGCCTGCAAATATGCATCCAACTGCTGGCTCTCTTTTTCCGCCAGCTCAGAGCGTAAGCGCGCTAATTCCTGACGGTTATTGGCAGACAGCTGCGCCAGCTCCAGTTCATCAACGAGCGCCTTAAGACGTGCAGAGTCAGACTGCAACGCGAAATTTTGTGCCTGATTAAGCGGGGTATTGCCGGTAAGTGTTCCCAGCCGCCGCTCGATTTCATTCAACTGACGGCGAGCGTCGGTTTGCTGTTGCGGTAATTGATTCAGCGAATCGGCAATCTCGCGGGCACGTTCCTGTTCCTGCTGGGCCTGACGGCTCTTATCCAGCAACTGGCTGCTGACCTGGAGAATTTCCTGATTCAGCGCGTCGGTAGACATTCCCGGCGATACGCTGCGCGGCTCGTCACGCATGTTGTTTAATTGCGCGCGCAGAGTAGCGGAGAGTTTCGGGTAATTATCAATGACTTCTTGATATTGCTTGATGCGCTCAAGGGAACCTTTTCGTTCCTCAAGCGCATTTAAGGCGGACTGGAGTGCCTCTACGACTTCCGGCTGCGCGGGTTTCGCCGCTTTTGCCTGCTCCAGTTCCTGGGTGATTTGTTTACTATCGGGGGCCGTCGCGGCGTACGCCCCCCAACTGAGGCACCAGGCCATCAGAAAAGCGATAATCAGGCGCACGTCAGCGTTTCCTTTGATGGATTAGACCTGGTCTTTTTTGTCGTCAACCAATGGGCTGGCGTCGTGTTCTGCCTCGATCTCTTCAGCAGGAAGCGGGGCAGGTTCAGAGTCTGGCGTAACAAAGGTTTCGGTAGATACTGCCAGCGGCTGGCCAATTTTCGTGACAGACAGGCTTTCCAGTTGCTCAACCAGATTAACTTTACCCGGTGCAAACAGGTTGATAACGGTAGAGCCGAGTTTAAAGCGACCCATTTCCTGGCCTTTCAGCAGCGCCACAGAACCGTCGTTTTCTCCGGCAGGCCAGGTCCAACGCTTGATGATGCCTTCGCGCGGCGGCGTAATGGTGCCCGCCCAGACAGTTTCAATGCTGCCAACAATCGTCGCCCCGACCAGAATCTGCGCCATCGGGCCAAATTCGGTATCGAACAGGCAGATCACGCGTTCGTTACGGGCAAACAGATTCGGCACGTTCTGAGCGGTGAGATGGTTAACGGAGAAGAGATCGCCCGGCACATAGATCATCTCACGCAGAATACCGTTGCACGGCATGTGTACGCGGTGGTAGTCACGCGGGGAGAGGTAAGTGGTCACAAACGTACCGTTACGGAAAAGATCCGCCATCAGATAGTTCCCTGCCAGCAGAGCTTCGAGGCTGTAGTTGTGGCCTTTAGCTTGCAGGATTTTATCTTCTTCGATTTTACCTAACTGGCTGATAACGCCATCGGCAGGCATGACCAGTACATTAGGATCGGTATCGATTGGGCGTACTTCGTCACGCAGCGGACGGACAAAGAATTCGTTAAAGGTGCGGTAGCTGGCGGTGTCCGGCTTTTGCGCCTCTTTCATGTCGACCTTGTAGTATTTAACGAACAGATCGATAACCAGTTTTGTCAGCCATCCTGCCCGCTTGCTTGCGCCCCAACCCGCCAGGCGAGTAAGCCATAATTTCGGCAGAATGTACTGTAGCGAAAGTTTAAATGAATTTAACAAGGTAGCCTCCAGGCCATTGTTTTGTCGTTCCTGATCCGGCCTACATGCCGGATCCTGAAAAAAAGGGGACGATTCTAACGACGGTTAGCTTAATTGTCAGTCATCCGTATCAGAAAAGTTTTTACGCGTTTTTACCTGCGCCATGCTTTCCAGAATACGGTGATAGTTTTCGAAACGGGTTTCCGCGATTTTCCCTTCCTCAACTGCTTCCCGGATAGCGCAGCCCGGATCGGTATCGTGTTTGCAATCGCGATATTTACACAGACCTAAGTAGTCATGGAATTCGACAAAACCCCGAGTAATTTGTTCCGGATCCAGATGCCAGAGACCAAACTCACGCACACCTGGGGAATCAATCACATCACCGCCGTGCGGGAAGTGATACAGCCGCGCGGCAGTCGTGGTGTGCTGACCAAGCCCCGAGTTATCCGAGACGTCGTTGGTCAGGATCTCTTTTTGCAGCCCCAGCAACGCGTTCAGCAGGCTGGATTTGCCGACGCCAGACTGCCCGGCAAAAATACTGATGCGCCCGGTCAACGCCTCTTCCAGCGGTTTCAGTCCATCCTGAGTATGACTGGAAACCATCAATACGCGATAACCGATATTGCGGTAGATATCCATCTGCTCGTTGACGAATTCCATGCCTTCGTCGTCCAGCAGGTCTATCTTGTTGAGCACAATAATCGGCTCAATCTGCAAGGTTTCGCAGGCCACCAGGTAACGGTCGATAATATTGAGCGACAGCTCCGGCAAAATCGCGGAGACAATGACAATCTGGTCAATATTGGCAGCAATGGGTTTCACACCGTCGTAGAAATCCGGGCGCGTCAACACTGAGGTGCGCTCATGCACCGCTTCCACGATCCCTTTGACATTTACGCCTTCCGCCGCTGGTTTACCCGGACGCCAGACTACGCGATCGCCGGTCACCAGCGAACGGATGGTACGGCGAATATTGCAGCGGTGAACGTCGCCATCGGCGGATTCCACATCAGCGTGCATACCAAAGCGGCTGATGACGATACCTTCATCAGGCTCGCCAAACAGATTGTCGTCGTAGTCGGGCTTCTCCTTAGACGTTTTAAGACGACGCTGGTGATTGGCGTTCACGCGGCGCTGCTGGCCTTTGGAGAGTTTATTTTTACTCAATCGTACTGACTCCTGGTCGCCCCTGATGGGCAAAACATCTATGATACACGCAATTGTGGATCAATATAGTCACTGTGAATGGGTGGAAAATAGCATGAGTGCCAATGAAAACAACCTGATTTGGATCGATCTTGAGATGACCGGTCTGGATCCCGAGCGCGATCGCATTATTGAGATTGCCACGCTGGTGACCGACGCCAACCTGAATATTCTGGCAGAAGGGCCGACCATTGCAGTACACCAGTCCGATGAACAGCTGGCGCTGATGGATGACTGGAATGTCCGTACTCATACCGCCAGCGGGCTGGTGGATCGGGTGAAAGCGAGCACGATGGGCGATCGGGAAGCGGAACTGGCGACGCTCGAATTTTTAAAACAGTGGGTGCCTGCGGGTAAATCGCCGATCTGTGGTAACAGCATCGGCCAGGACCGTCGCTTCCTGTTTAAATACATGCCGGAGCTGGAAGCCTACTTCCACTACCGTTATCTGGATGTCAGCACACTGAAAGAGCTGGCGCGCCGCTGGAAGCCGGAAATTCTTGACGGCTTTACCAAGCAGGGGACGCATCAGGCGATGGATGATATCCGTGAGTCGGTGGCAGAACTGGCTTACTACCGCGAGCATTTTATCAAGCTGTAAAATTTTTCCTGGTCACGTAAGCGCCGGAATCCACTTGCGGCGGCGTGATTTTGACGCTAAATTGAACGTCTTGCTGATAATTTCAGCACTTGAGATAAAAACTCAAAAAAAATTTTTTAGGGGGGTTGCAGAGGGAAAGATTTCTCGTATAATGCGCCTCCCGTAACGACGCAGAAATGCGAAAATTACGAAAGCAAAATTAAGCAGTACGCGGGAATAGCTCAGTTGGTAGAGCACGACCTTGCCAAGGTCGGGGTCGCGAGTTCGAGTCTCGTTTCCCGCTCCAAAATTTGAAAAGTGCTGCAAAGCACAGACCACCCAATCGCAGTATTTCGAATTGCGACAAGGCGGCAACTAAACGAATCCTTGGGAGCTTACAAAAGTAAGTGACTAAGGTGAGTGAAGGCAGCCAAGGCAGTAGCGGTTCGAAAGACGAAGATTAAGCGGGAATAGCTCAGTTGGTAGAGCACGACCTTGCCAAGGTCGGGGTCGCGAGTTCGAGTCTCGTTTCCCGCTCCAAAATTTGAAAAGTGCTGCAAAGCACAGACCACCCAATCGCAGTATTTCGAATTGCGACAAGGCGGCAACTAAACGAATCCTTGGGAGCTTACAAAAGTAAGTGACTAAGGTGAGTGAAGGCAGCCAAGGCAGTAGCGGTTCGAAAGACGAAGATTAAGCGGGAATAGCTCAGTTGGTAGAGCACGACCTTGCCAAGGTCGGGGTCGCGAGTTCGAGTCTCGTTTCCCGCTCCAAATTCTTCTCTCAATAAAATATCCACAGCGACGCGATGCGTTATTGCTGGTTTTTGTTGTCTCTGACAAACTCTTGTAAACAGAGTTATCCACAGCCTCATGTCGTAATCTTAATTTCAAAGAAACTTCGCACGGTGAATAGTATTTTTTTAACTTATTGATATATAGGTTGAAAATTAAGATCTCGTTTTGTCGAGTCGATCACTTGACGATTTTATTCGCCTTGAATTGCAATGCGTTTTTATTTTTATTCACAAGCTGTGGATGAATCAGGCGTCACGCGGTAACCCTTTTTCAATCACCCGAACCAGACGCTGTTTTTTCGGTAGTTGTACCTCTACGACGCACGCATTTCGCCTCTCGATTTGCTGCGCAATCGCCCACGCTATGTGCTCATCAAGAAGTGGGTGCTCACCTTTACGACTTTCCAGCGCTGTCAAAATCGTTTTATCCCAGGGGGCATTGCCTAATGCCACGGCGATATTACGCAGCCAACGCAGGTGACCTATACGGCGAATCGCCGAACCTTCCGTGACTTTTAAAAACGTCTCTTCACTCCAGGCGAATAACTCAATGAGTTCCGGTGCGTGTAGTGGTTTGCGCGGGCTGAAATCGTCTTCTTTAGTGAGTTGCGAATAGCGATTCCACGGGCAGATAAGCTGGCAGTCATCGCAACCGTAAATACGGTTTCCCATCAATGGACGCAGCTCTTCCGGGATCGCCCCTTCCAGTTCAATGGTGAGATAAGAGATACAGCGGCGAGCATCGACGGTATATGGCTCGACGATGGCGCCGGTCGGGCAAATCGTCATACAGGCCACGCATTTACCGCATCCTTCCTCGACCGGTTGATCCACGGGCAGCGGAATATCGACCAGTAATTCACCTAAAAAGAAGAACGAACCGGCCTCGCGATTGAGGATAAGTGAGTGCTTACCTGTCCAGCCAAGACCTGCTTTTTCAGCTAACGGGCGCTCGAGAATAGGCGCAGAATCGACAAACGGTCTAAAATTCAGCGAAACACAATGTTGCTGAATCATCTCGCCCAGCTTTTTGAGTCGGTTGCGCAGAAGTTTGTGATAGTCACGGCCCAACGCATAACGACTTACATAGCCGAGTTTGGGGTTTTTCAGCGTGCTGGCAAATGCGGCGTTAGCAGGAAGGTAATTCATCCGCACGCTGATGACGCGCAGCGTACCGGGCAATAACTCATGGGGGCGGGCGCGCAGCATACCGTGACGCGCCATCCAGTCCATTTCGCCGTGGTATTGTTTGTCCAGCCATGCTTGCAGTTTGGGCTCGGACGCGCTGAGATCGGTATCGGTAATACCTACCTGCTGAAAGCCCAGTTCCAGCCCCCACTGTTTAATTTTTTGCGCTAACTGATTGAGATCGAGGGGCTCTGACATGACGGACCATACAATGAAGAAAAACCCCGTAAGTATACCACACACCGTCTGGCACGCCGACGATATCCGCCGCGGCGAACGCGAGGCGGCAGATTCGTTGGGGCTTACACTCTATGAACTGATGCTTCGCGCTGGTGAAGCCGCATTTCAGGTGTGTCGTTCGGCTTATCCTGATGCCTTCCACTGGCTGGTGCTGTGCGGTCATGGCAATAACGGCGGCGATGGTTATGTGATTGCGCGGCTGGCAAAAGCGGTCGGCATTGAGGTCACGCTGCTGGCCCAGGAAAGTGACAAATCGTTACCGGAAGAGGCCGCGCAGGCACGCGATGCATGGTTAAACGCGGGAGGCGAGATCCATGCTTCGAATATTGTCTGGCCCGAGTCAGTAGATCTGATTGTTGATGCGCTGCTCGGTACCGGATTGCAGCACGCGCCCCGCGAATCCATTAGCCAGTTAATCGACCACGCTAATACTCACCCTGCGCCGATTGTGGCGGTTGATATCCCTTCCGGCCTGCTGGCTGAAACTGGCGCTACGCCAGGCGCGGTAATCAACGCCGATCACACCATCACTTTTATTGCGCTGAAACCTGGCTTGCTCACCGGGAAAGCCCGGGATGTTACCGGAAAACTGCATTTTGACTCGCTGGGGCTGGACAGTTGGTTGGCAGGTCAGGAGACGAAAATTCAGCGGTTTTCGGCAGAACAACTTTCTCACTGGCTGAAACCGCGTCGCCCGACTTCGCATAAAGGCGATCACGGGCGGCTGGTGATTGTTGGTGGCGATCACGGCACGGCGGGGGCTATTCGTATGACGGGGGAAGCGGCACTGCGTGCTGGTGCTGGTTTAGTCCGAGTACTGACCCGCAGTGAGAACATTGCGCCGCTGCTGACTGCACGACCGGAATTGATGGTGCATGAACTGACTATGGATTCACTTACCGAAAGCCTGGAATGGGCCGATGTAGTGGTGATTGGTCCCGGTCTGGGCCAGCAAGAGTGGGGAAAAAAAGCCCTGCAAAAAGTTGAGAATTTTCGCAAACCGATGTTATGGGATGCCGATGCATTGAACCTGCTGGCAATCAATCCTGATAAGCGTCACAATCGCGTGATCACGCCGCATCCTGGCGAGGCCGCACGGTTGTTGGGCTGTTCCGTAACAGAAATTGAAAGTGACCGCTTACATTGCGCCCAACGTCTGGTACAACGTTATGGCGGCGTAGCGGTGCTGAAAGGTGCCGGAACCGTAGTTGCCGCGCATCCTGACGCTTTAGGCATTATTGATGCCGGAAATGCAGGCATGGCGAGCGGCGGCATGGGCGATGTGCTCTCTGGTATTATTGGCGCATTGCTTGGGCAAAAACTGTCGCCGTATGATGCAGCGTGCGCGGGCTGTGTCGCCCACGGTACGGCAGCTGATGTACTGGCGGCGCGTTTTGGAACGCGCGGAATGCTGGCGACCGATCTCTTTTCCACGCTACAGCGTATTGTTAACCCGGAAGTGACTGATAAAAACCATGATGAATCGAGTAATTCCGCTCCCTGATGAGCAGGCAACATTAGACCTGGGCGAGCGGGTAGCGAAAGCCTGCGATGGCGCGACTGTAATCTATCTGTATGGCGATTTAGGCGCAGGTAAAACCACCTTTAGCCGGGGCTTTTTACAGGCTCTGGGTCATCAGGGTAATGTCAAAAGCCCCACTTATACGCTGGTCGAACCCTATACGCTCGACAACTTAATGGTGTATCACTTTGATTTATACCGCCTTGCCGATCCCGAGGAGCTGGAGTTTATGGGGATCCGCGATTATTTTGCCAACGATGCCATCTGCCTGGTGGAGTGGCCACAACAAGGTACAGGTGTTCTTCCTGACCCGGATGTCGAAATACACATTGATTATCAGGCACAAGGCCGTGAGGCGCGCGTGAGCGCGGTTTCCTCTGCGGGTGAATTGTTGCTGGCGCGTTTAGCCGGTTAACCTTTGAAAGGTGGCGGGATGATGTATCGCATCAGAAATTGGTTGGTAGCGACGCTGCTGCTGCTGTGCGCGCAGGCTGGCGCCGCTACGCTCTCTGATATTCAGGTTTCTAACGGTAATCAACAGGCGCGAATAACATTGAGTTTTACTGGCGATCCTGATTACGCGTTTAGCCATCAAAACAAACGCACCGTGGCGCTCGATATCAAACAAACGGGCGTGATTCAGGGGCTACCGTTGTTGTTCAGCGGTAATAATCTGGTGAAGGCGATTCGCTCTGGAACGCCTAAAGATGCACAAACGCTACGGCTAGTGGTCGATCTCACCGAAAACGGTAAAACCGAAGCGGTGAAGCGGCAGAATGGTAGCAATTACACTGTCGTCTTTACGATTAACGCCGATGTTCCACCACCGCCTCCTCCGCCGCCTGTGGTTGCGAAACGCGTTGAAACGCCTGCGGTTGTCGCACCGCGCGTCAGCGAACCAGCGCGCAATCCGTTTAAAACCGAAAGTAACCGCACTACGGGTATTATCAGCAGTAATACGGTAACGCGTCCGGCAGCGCGCGCGACGGCTAACACAGGCGATAAAATTATCATCGCTATTGATGCCGGACACGGCGGTCAGGATCCTGGCGCTATCGGCCCCGGTGGTACGCGGGAGAAAAATGTCACCATCGCCATCGCACGTAAATTGCGTACTTTGCTCAATGACGATCCAATGTTTAAGGGCGTTTTAACCCGTGACGGGGATTACTTTATCTCGGTGATGGGGCGCAGCGATGTGGCACGTAAGCAAAACGCTAATTTCCTCGTGTCGATTCACGCTGATGCCGCACCGAACCGCAGTGCGACTGGCGCTTCCGTATGGGTGCTCTCTAACCGTCGCGCCAACAGCGAAATGGCCAGCTGGCTGGAGCAGCACGAGAAACAGTCGGAGCTGCTGGGCGGAGCGGGCGATGTGCTGGCGAACAGTCAGTCTGACCCGTATTTAAGCCAGGCGGTGCTGGATTTACAGTTCGGTCATTCCCAGCGGGTAGGGTATGATGTGGCGACCAGTATGATCAGTCAGTTGCAACGCATCGGCGAAATTCATAAACGTCGACCAGAACACGCCAGCCTTGGCGTTCTGCGTTCGCCGGATATCCCATCAGTACTGGTCGAAACCGGTTTTATCAGTAACAACAGCGAAGAACGTTTGCTGGCGAGCGACGATTACCAACAACAGCTGGCAGAAGCCATTTACAAAGGCCTGCGCAATTATTTCCTTGCGCATCCGATGCAATCTGCGCCGCAGGGGGCAACGGCACAAACGGCCAGCACGGTGACGACGCCAGATCGCACGCTGCCAAACTAAGGATGATTGATGCCAATTCAGGTCTTACCGCCACAACTGGCGAACCAGATTGCCGCAGGTGAGGTGGTCGAGCGACCTGCGTCGGTAGTCAAAGAACTGGTGGAAAACAGCCTCGATGCGGGTGCGACGCGTATTGATATTGATATCGAACGCGGTGGGGCGAAACTTATCCGCATTCGTGATAACGGCTGCGGTATCAAAAAAGATGAACTGGCGCTGGCGCTGGCGCGTCATGCTACCAGTAAAATCGCCTCTCTGGACGATCTCGAAGCTATTATCAGCCTGGGGTTCCGCGGTGAGGCGCTGGCGAGTATCAGTTCAGTTTCCCGTCTGACGCTCACTTCGCGCACCGCAGAGCAGCAGGAGGCATGGCAAGCGTATGCCGAAGGGCGCGATATGGACGTGACGGTTAAACCGGCGGCGCATCCGGTGGGAACGACGCTGGAAGTGCTGGATCTGTTCTACAATACCCCGGCGCGGCGCAAATTCCTGCGTACCGAGAAAACCGAATTTAACCATATTGATGAAATCATCCGCCGCATTGCGCTGGCGCGTTTCGACGTCACTATCAATCTGTCGCATAACGGCAAAATAGTTCGCCAGTACCGCGCAGTGCCGGAAGGCGGGCAAAAAGAACGGCGCTTAGGCGCGATTTGCGGCACCGCTTTTCTCGAACAAGCGCTGGCGATTGAATGGCAACACGGCGATCTCACGCTGCGCGGCTGGGTGGCAGATCCGAATCACACCACGCCCGCACTGGCAGAAATTCAGTATTGCTACGTGAATGGTCGCATGATGCGCGATCGCCTGATCAATCATGCGATCCGTCAGGCCTGTGAAGACAAACTGGGGGCCGATCAGCAACCGGCATTTGTGTTGTATCTGGAGATCGACCCACATCAAGTGGACGTCAACGTGCACCCCGCCAAACACGAAGTGCGTTTCCATCAGTCGCGTCTGGTGCACGACTTTATCTATCAGGGCGTGCTGAGTGTGCTACAACAACAGCTGGAAACGCCGCTGCCACTGGACGATGAACCTCAACCTGCACCGCGCACCATTCCGGAGAACCGCGTGGCCGCCGGGCGTAATCATTTTGCTGAACCGGCAGTTCGTGAACCGGTAGCCCCCCGCTACTCTCCTGCGCCCGCCTCTGGTGGTCGTCCAGCAGCTTCCTGGCCGAATGCGCAGCCAGGCTACCAGAAACAGCAAGGTGAAGTGTATCGCCAGCTTTTGCAAACGCCTGCGCCGATGCAAAAACCAAAAGCACCTGAACCGCAGGAGCCAGCGCTTGCGGCGAACAGTCAGAGTTTTGGTCGAGTACTGACTATCGTCCATTCCGACTGTGCGTTGCTGGAGCGCGACGGCAACATTTCACTTTTAGCCCTGCCAGTGGCAGAACGTTGGCTGCGTCAGGCGCAGTTGACGCCGGGTGAAACGCCAGTTTGCGCTCAGCCGTTGCTTATTCCGTTGCGGCTAAAAGTTTCTGGCGAAGAAAAATCGGCATTAGAAAAAGCGCAGTCTGCCCTGGCGGAATTGGGTATTGATTTCCAGTCCGATGCACAGTATGTGACCATCAGGGCCGTGCCTTTACCCTTACGCCAACAAAATTTACAAATCTTGATTCCTGAACTGATAGGCTACCTGGCGAAGCAGTCCGTATTCGAACCTGGCAATATTGCGCAGTGGATTGCACGAAATCTGATGAGCGAACATGCGCAGTGGTCAATGGCACAGGCCATCACCCTGCTGGCGGACGTGGAACGGTTATGTCCGCAACTTGTGAAAACGCCGCCGGGTGGTCTGTTACAATCTGTTGATTTACATCCGGCGATAAAAGCCCTGAAAGATGAGTGATATCAGTAAGGCGAGCCTGCCTAAGGCGATTTTTTTGATGGGGCCGACGGCCTCCGGTAAAACGGCGTTAGCCATTGAGCTGCGTAAAATTTTACCAGTAGAGTTGATAAGCGTTGATTCTGCCCTTATTTACAAAGGGATGGATATCGGGACGGCGAAGCCGAACGCTGAAGAGTTACTCGCCGCGCCGCACCGATTGCTGGATATTCGCGATCCGTCGCAGGCTTATTCGGCCGCTGATTTTCGCCGCGATGCGCTGGCGGAAATGGCTGATATCACCGCGGCGGGGCGGATCCCACTATTAGTGGGCGGTACGATGTTGTATTTCAAGGCATTGCTGGAAGGGTTGTCGCCGCTACCGTCGGCAGACCCCGAAGTGCGGGCCAGAATTGAGCAACAGGCGGCAGAGCAAGGTTGGGAGTCATTGCATCGTCAACTTCAGGAGATCGATCCGGTTGCGGCAGCAAGGATTCATCCAAATGATCCACAAAGGCTTTCCCGGGCACTGGAAGTTTTTTTCATTTCGGGTAAAACTTTAACGGAACTGACGCAAACGTCAGGAGACGCTCTACCGTATCAGGTGCATCAGTTCGCCATCGCCCCGGCGAGCCGTGAACTGCTCCATCAACGAATTGAGCAGCGTTTTCATCAGATGTTGGCTTCAGGTTTTGAAGCAGAAGTCCGGGCGCTTTTTGCCCGAGGAGATTTGCATACGGACTTGCCTTCCATTCGTTGCGTGGGTTATCGCCAGATGTGGTCTTACCTTGAAGGCGAAATCTCATACGATGAAATGGTTTATCGAGGTGTTTGCGCCACGAGACAGTTGGCGAAGCGGCAGATAACCTGGCTGCGTGGTTGGGAAGGGGTTCACTGGCTTGACAGTGAAAAACCAGAACAGGCGCGTGATGAAGTATTACAGGTTGTTGGTGCTATCGCAGGCTGAATGTGTACAATTGAGACGTATCGTGCGCAATTTTTTCAGAATCGAAAGGTTCAAAGTACAAATAAGCATATAAGGAAAAGAGAGAATGGCTAAGGGGCAATCTTTACAAGATCCGTTCCTGAACGCACTGCGTCGGGAACGTGTTCCAGTTTCTATTTATTTGGTGAATGGTATTAAGCTGCAAGGACAAATCGAGTCTTTTGATCAGTTCGTGATCCTGTTGAAAAACACGGTCAGCCAGATGGTTTACAAGCACGCGATTTCTACTGTTGTCCCGTCTCGCCCGGTTTCTCATCACAGTAACAACGCCGGTGGCGGTACCAGCAGTAACTACCATCATGGTAGCAGCGCGCAGAATACTTCCGCGCAACAGGACAGCGAAGAAACCGAATAAGGTTTCATGCTGTTTTTTTTACACGGGGAGCCAGCGATCCTGCGTTCCCCGCTGATCTATTTAGAGGGTTATACGCTTGTTTGACCGTTATGATGCTGGTGAGCAGGCGGTACTGGTACACATCTATTTTACGCAAGACAAAGATATGGAAGACCTCCAGGAGTTTGAATCTCTGGTCTCTTCCGCCGGTGTCGAAGCATTGCAGGTGATTACCGGTAGCCGTAAAGCGCCGCACCCAAAGTATTTTGTAGGTGAAGGTAAAGCAGTTGAAATTGCGGAAGCTGTCAAAGCGACGGGTGCTTCGGTCGTTCTTTTTGACCATGCCCTGAGCCCGGCGCAAGAGCGTAACCTGGAGCGTTTGTGCGAGTGTCGTGTTATCGACCGCACCGGCCTTATTTTAGATATTTTCGCCCAGCGTGCGCGTACCCATGAGGGTAAGTTGCAGGTTGAGCTGGCGCAGTTGCGCCATCTGGCTACGCGCCTGGTGCGTGGCTGGACCCACCTTGAAAGACAGAAAGGCGGGATCGGTTTGCGTGGTCCGGGTGAAACCCAGCTCGAAACCGACCGTCGTTTGTTGCGTAATCGCATCGTGCAGATACAGTCGCGCCTGGAAAGAGTTGAAAAACAGCGTGAGCAGGGGCGGCAATCGCGTATCAAAGCCGACGTTCCTACTGTTTCGCTGGTGGGATATACCAACGCCGGTAAATCTACCCTTTTCAATCGCATCACCGAAGCGCGGGTCTATGCGGCAGACCAGTTGTTTGCCACCCTCGACCCGACGTTGCGGCGTATTGACGTCGCGGATGTCGGTGAAACCGTGTTGGCAGATACCGTAGGGTTTATTCGCCACCTGCCGCACGATCTGGTGGCGGCATTTAAAGCCACGTTACAAGAGACGCGGCAAGCCACATTGCTGCTGCACGTCATTGACGCGGCAGATGTGCGAGTACAAGAAAACATCGAAGCGGTGAATACGGTTCTTGAAGAGATCGATGCTCACGAGATCCCAACCCTGCTGGTGATGAACAAGATCGATATGCTGGAAGATTTCGAACCGCGTATTGATCGGGACGAAGAGAACAAACCGATCCGTGTCTGGCTTTCCGCACAGACCGGAGCGGGGATACCACAGCTTTTTCAGGCTTTGACGGAGCGGCTTTCCGGCGAGGTGGCGCAGCATACATTGCGTCTGCCACCGCAGGAAGGGCGTCTGAGAAGTCGTTTTTATCAGCTTCAGGCAATAGAAAAAGAGTGGATGGAGGAGGACGGCAGCGTAAGTCTGCAAGTTCGTATGCCGATCGTTGACTGGCGTCGCCTCTGTAAACAAGAACCGGCGTTGATCGATTACCTGATCTAACGGCGTAGCGTCTGAAGCGTGGAGTCATATCCTCTGGCGTCGAAAGACAACAGGGATCACCGCATAACAAATATGGAGCACAAACATGGCGTGGAATCAGCCCGGTAATAACGGACAAGACCGCGACCCGTGGGGAAGCAGCAAACCTGGCGGCAACTCTGAGGGAAATGGAAACAAAGGCGGTCGCGATCAAGGGCCACCTGATTTAGATGATATCTTCCGCAAACTGAGCAAAAAGCTCGGTGGTCTGGGCGGCGGTAAAGGCACCGGATCTGGCGGTGGTAATTCATCGCAAGGCCCGCGCCCGCAGCTTGGCGGTCGTGTCGTTACCATCGCAGCGGCAGCGATTGTCATTATTTGGGCGGCCAGTGGTTTCTACACCATTAAAGAAGCCGAACGCGGCGTGGTAACACGCTTTGGTAAATTCAGCCATCTGGTTGAGCCGGGTCTGAACTGGAAACCGACGTTTATCGACGAAGTCAAACCGGTGAATGTGGAAGCCGTGCGTGAACTGGCTGCTTCCGGTGTGATGCTGACGTCGGACGAAAACGTGGTGCGCGTTGAGATGAACGTACAGTACCGCGTCACCAATCCGGAAAAATATCTATATAGCGTGACCAGCCCGGATGACAGCCTGCGTCAGGCTACCGACAGCGCCCTGCGTGGGGTTATCGGTAAATACACCATGGACCGCATTCTGACGGAAGGTCGTACCGTGATTCGTAGCGATACTCAGCGCGAACTGGAAGAGACGATTCGTCCGTATGACATGGGTATCACTCTGCTGGACGTCAACTTCCAGGCAGCTCGTCCGCCGGAAGAAGTAAAAGCGGCGTTTGACGATGCGATTGCCGCGCGTGAAAACGAACAGCAATACATTCGTGAAGCAGAAGCGTATACCAACGAAGTTCAGCCGCGTGCGAACGGTCAGGCGCAACGTATCCTCGAAGAGGCGCGTGCGTACAAGGCTCAGACTATCCTGGAAGCCCAGGGTGAAGTGGCACGCTTTGCTAAACTTCTGCCGGAATATAAAGCTGCGCCGGAAATTACCCGCGAGCGTCTGTATATCGAGACGATGGAAAAAGTGTTGGGCAACACCCGCAAAGTGCTGGTTAACGATAAAGGTGGCAACCTGATGGTTCTGCCGTTAGACCAGATGCTGAAAGGTGGTAACGCCCCTGCGGCGAAGAGCGATAACGGTGCCAGCAATCTGCTGCGTCTGCCGCCAGCCTCTTCCTCCACAACCAGTGGAGCAAGCAACACGTCGTCCACCAGTCAGGGCGATATTATGGACCAACGCCGCGCTAACGCGCAGCGTAACGACTACCAGCGTCAGGGGGAATAACGATGCGTAAGTCAGTTATCGCGATTATCATCATCGTGCTGGTAGTGCTTTACATGTCTGTCTTTGTCGTCAAAGAAGGTGAGCGCGGTATTACGCTGCGTTTTGGTAAGGTACTGCGTGACGATGACAACAAACCTCTGGTTTATGAGCCGGGTCTGCATTTCAAGATACCGTTCATTGAAACGGTGAAAATGCTTGATGCACGTATTCAGACCATGGACAACCAGGCCGACCGCTTTGTGACTAAAGAGAAGAAAGACCTGATCGTCGACTCTTACATCAAATGGCGCATCAGTGATTTCAGTCGTTACTACCTGGCAACGGGCGGTGGCGACATTTCGCAAGCGGAAGTGCTGTTGAAACGTAAGTTCTCTGACCGTCTGCGTTCTGAAATTGGTCGTCTGGATGTGAAAGACATCGTCACCGATTCTCGTGGTCGTCTGACCCTGGAAGTACGTGACGCGCTAAACTCCGGTTCTGCGGGTACAGAAGATGAAGTTACTACTCCGGCTGCAGATAACGCCATTGCCGAAGCGGCAGAGCGCGTAACGGCTGAGACGAAGGGTAAAGTACCGGTCATCAACCCGAACAGTATGGCGGCGCTGGGTATTGAAGTTGTCGATGTGCGTATCAAGCAGATCAACCTGCCGACCGAAGTGTCTGAAGCGATCTACAACCGCATGCGCGCCGAGCGTGAAGCGGTAGCACGTCGTCACCGTTCACAAGGTCAGGAAGAAGCGGAAAAACTGCGCGCGACTGCCGACTATGAAGTGACCAGAACGCTGGCAGAAGCGGAGCGTCAGGGCCGCATCATGCGTGGTGAAGGCGATGCAGAAGCAGCCAAACTGTTTGCTGATGCATTCAGTAAAGATCCGGACTTCTACGCATTCATCCGTAGCCTGCGTGCTTATGAGAACAGCTTCTCTGGCAATCAGGACGTGATGGTCATGAGCCCGGACAGCGATTTCTTCCGCTACATGAAGACGCCGACTTCCGCAACGCGTTAATATAACGACTGCGGTACAGGTCAATAAAGCCACCGCATCCTCAGGGATGTCGGTGGTTTTCTTTTTCTATAAGGATAATGAATGAATTCGACAATCTGGCTGGCGCTTGCCCTGGTTTTGGTGCTGGAAGGTTTAGGGCCGATGCTTTACCCGAAGGCATGGAAGAAGATGATCGCTGCGATGACCAATTTGCCCGATAATATTTTACGTCGTTTTGGCGGTGGACTTGTGGTTGCGGGCGTTGTGGTCTACTACATGTTGAGGAAAACGATTGGCTGAACAAAAAACAGACTGATCGAGGTCATTTTTGAGTGCAAAAAGTGCTGTAACTCTGAAAAAGCGATGGTAGAATCCATTTTTAAGCAAACGGTGATTTTGAAAAATGGGTAACAACGTCGTCGTACTGGGCACCCAATGGGGTGACGAAGGTAAAGGTAAGATCGTCGATCTTCTGACTGAACGGGCTAAATATGTTGTACGCTACCAGGGCGGTCACAACGCAGGCCATACTCTCGTAATCAACGGTGAAAAAACCGTTCTCCATCTTATTCCATCAGGTATTCTCCGCGAGAATGTAATCAGCATCATCGGTAACGGTGTTGTGCTGTCTCCGGCCGCGCTGATGAAAGAGATGAAAGAACTTGAAGACCGTGGCATCCCCGTTCGTGAGCGTCTGCTGCTGTCTGAAGCATGTCCGCTGATCCTTGATTATCACGTTGCGCTGGATAACGCGCGTGAGAAAGCGCGCGGCGCGAAAGCGATCGGCACCACGGGTCGTGGTATCGGGCCTGCTTATGAAGATAAAGTGGCACGTCGTGGTCTGCGTGTTGGCGACCTTTTCGACAAAGAAACCTTCGCTGAAAAACTGAAAGAAGTGATGGAATATCACAACTTCCAGTTGGTTAACTACTACAAAGCTGAAGCGGTTGATTACCAGAAAGTTCTGGATGATACGATGGCTGTTGCCGACATCCTGACTTCTATGGTGGTTGACGTTTCTGACCTGCTCGACCAGGCGCGTCAGCGTGGCGATTTCGTCATGTTCGAAGGTGCGCAGGGTACGCTGCTGGATATCGACCACGGTACTTATCCGTACGTAACTTCTTCCAACACCACTGCAGGTGGCGTGGCGACCGGTTCCGGCCTGGGCCCGCGTTATGTTGATTACGTTCTGGGTATCCTCAAAGCTTACTCCACTCGTGTAGGTGCAGGTCCGTTCCCGACCGAACTGTTTGATGAAACTGGTGAGTTCCTCTGCAAGCAGGGTAACGAATTCGGCGCAACTACGGGTCGTCGTCGTCGTACCGGCTGGCTGGACACCGTTGCCGTTCGTCGTGCGGTACAGCTGAACTCCCTGTCTGGCTTCTGCCTGACCAAACTGGACGTTCTGGATGGCCTGAAAGAGGTGAAACTCTGCGTGGCTTACCGTATGCCGGATGGTCGCGAAGTGACTACCACTCCGCTGGCAGCAGACGACTGGAAAGGTGTAGAGCCGATTTACGAAACCATGCCGGGCTGGTCTGAATCCACCTTCGGCGTGAAAGATCGTAGCGGTCTGCCGCAGGCGGCACTGAACTACATCAAGCGTATTGAAGAACTGACCGGTGTGCCGATCGATATCATCTCTACCGGCCCGGATCGTACTGAAACCATGATTCTGCGCGATCCGTTCGACGCGTAATTCTGGTACGCCTGGCAGATATTTTGCCTGCCGGGCTAACAGTGTGATACATTGCTGTGTCGGTTAAGCCATTACGCTTTCCGACACAGTGTTAAATCCTCGCTTTTTTCCTTCCCCAAACTGAAATAAATTAGCGACACAGCTTGTGGCTGGTTTATCATCAATATAAATGTATTTTTTCCCGATTTCCCTTTTGAGGTTGATGTGCAGTTAACGAGTTTCACTGATTACGGATTACGTGCGCTGATCTACATGGCGTCATTGCCAGAAGGGCGGATGACCAGTATTTCTGAAGTGACTGACGTCTACGGCGTCTCCCGTAATCATATGGTCAAAATAATCAATCAACTTAGTCGTGCCGGCTACGTGACTGCTGTTCGTGGAAAAAATGGCGGCATTCGCCTGGGGAAACCGGCGAGTGCGATACGTATTGGTGATGTGGTGCGCGAGCTGGAACCTTTATCGCTGGTGAATTGCAGCAGTGAGTTTTGCCACATTACACCTGCCTGTCGGTTGAAACAGGCACTTTCTAAGGCCGTGCAAAGTTTTCTTACGGAACTGGATAACTACACGCTTGCCGATTTGGTTGAAGAGAATCAACCGCTTTATAAATTATTGCTGGTGGAGTGACGAAAATCTTCATCAGAGATGACAACGGAGGAACCGAGATGTCACAAGATCCTTTCCAGGAACGCGAAGCTGAAAAATACGCGAATCCCATCCCTAGTCGGGAATTTATCCTCGAACATTTAACCAAACGTGAAAAACCGGCCAGCCGTGATGAGTTGGCGGTAGAACTGCACATTGAAGGCGAAGAGCAGCTTGAAGGCCTGCGTCGCCGCCTGCGCGCGATGGAGCGCGATGGTCAACTGGTCTTTACTCGCCGTCAGTGCTATGCGCTGCCGGAACGCCTCGACCTGGTGAAAGGTACCGTTATTGGCCACCGTGATGGCTACGGCTTTCTGCGGGTTGAAGGGCGTAAAGATGATTTGTATCTCTCCAGCGAGCAGATGAAAACCTGCATTCATGGCGATCAGGTGCTGGCGCAGCCGCTGGGCGCTGACCGTAAAGGTCGTCGTGAAGCGCGTATTGTCCGCGTACTGGTGCCAAAAACCAGCCAGATTGTTGGTCGCTACTTTACTGAAGCGGGCGTCGGCTTTGTGGTTCCTGACGATAGCCGTCTGAGCTTCGATATCTTAATCCCGCCCGATCAGATCATGGGCGCGCGGATGGGCTTTGTGGTCGTAGTCGAACTGACTCAGCGTCCGACTCGCCGCACCAAAGCGGTGGGTAAAATCGTCGAAGTGCTGGGCGACAATATGGGCACCGGCATGGCGGTTGATATCGCTCTGCGTACCCATGAAATTCCGTACATCTGGCCGCAGGCTGTTGAGCAACAGGTTGCCGGGCTGAAAGAAGAAGTGCCGGAAGAAGCAAAAGCGGGCCGTGTTGATCTGCGCGATTTACCGCTGGTCACCATTGATGGCGAAGACGCCCGTGACTTTGACGATGCAGTTTACTGCGAGAAAAAACGCGGCGGCGGCTGGCGTTTATGGGTCGCGATTGCCGACGTCAGCTACTATGTGCGTCCGCCAACGCCGCTGGACAGAGAAGCGCGTAACCGTGGCACGTCGGTGTACTTCCCTTCGCAGGTTATCCCGATGCTGCCGGAAGTGCTCTCTAACGGCCTGTGTTCGCTCAACCCGCAGGTAGACCGCCTGTGTATGGTGTGCGAGATGACGGTTTCGTCGAAAGGCCGCCTGACGGGCTACAAATTCTACGAAGCGGTGATGAGCTCTCACGCGCGTCTGACCTACACCAAAGTCTGGCATATTCTGCAGGGCGATCAGGATCTGCGCGAGCAGTACGCCCCGCTGGTTAAGCATCTCGAAGAGTTGCATAACCTCTATAAAGTGCTGGATAAAGCCCGTGAAGAACGCGGTGGGATCTCATTTGAGAGCGAAGAAGCGAAGTTCATTTTCAACGCTGAACGCCGTATTGAACGTATCGAACAGACCCAGCGTAACGACGCGCACAAATTAATTGAAGAGTGCATGATTCTGGCGAATATCTCGGCGGCGCGTTTCGTTGAGAAAGCGAAAGAACCGGCACTGTTCCGTATTCACGACAAGCCGAGCACCGAAGCGATTACCTCTTTCCGTTCAGTGCTGGCGGAGCTGGGGCTGGAGCTGCCGGGTGGTAACAAGCCGGAACCGCGTGACTACGCGGAACTGCTGGAGTCGGTTGCCGACCGTCCTGATGCAGAAATGCTGCAAACCATGCTGCTACGCTCGATGAAACAGGCGATTTACGATCCAGAAAACCGTGGTCACTTCGGTCTGGCATTGCAGTCCTATGCGCACTTTACTTCGCCGATTCGTCGTTATCCTGACCTGACGCTGCACCGCGCCATTAAATATCTGCTGGCGAAAGAGCAGGGGCATCAGGGCAACACCACTGAAACCGGCGGCTACCATTATTCGATGGAAGAGATGTTGCAACTGGGTCAGCACTGTTCGATGGCGGAACGTCGTGCCGACGAAGCAACGCGCGATGTCGCTGACTGGCTGAAGTGTGACTTCATGCTCGACCAGGTAGGTAACGTCTTTAAAGGCGTAATTTCCAGCGTCACTGGCTTTGGCTTCTTCGTCCGTCTGGACGACTTGTTCATTGATGGTCTGGTCCATGTCTCTTCGCTGGACAATGACTACTATCGCTTTGACCAGGTAGGGCAACGCCTGATGGGGGAATCCAGCGGCCAGACTTATCGCCTGGGCGATCGCGTGGAAGTTCGCGTCGAAGCGGTTAATATGGACGAGCGCAAAATCGACTTTAGTCTGATCTCCAGTGAACGCGCACCGCGCAACGTCGGTAAAACGGCGCGCGAGAAAGCGAAAAAAGGCGATGCAGGCAAAAAAGGCGGCAAGCGTCGTCAGGTCGGTAAAAAGGTAAACTTTGAGCCAGACAGCGCCTTCCGCGGTGAGAAAAAAACGAAGCCGAAAGCGGCGAAGAAAGACGCGAGAAAAGCGAAAAAGCCATCGGCGAAAACGCAGAAAATAGCCGCAGCGACCAAAGCGAAGCGTGCGGCGAAGAAAAAAGTGGCAGAGTGATCAATACCCTCTTTAAAAGAAGAGGGTTAGATTGCTGACAAAATGCGCTTTGTTCATGCCGGATGCGGCGTGAACGCCTTATCCGGCCTACATAATCACGCAAATTCAATATATTGCAGAGATCATGTAGGCCGGATAAACGTAGTGCATCAGGCAAAACGTAAACAACGAGTACATTAATGAGCGAAATGATTTACGGCATCCACGCAGTGCAGGCCCTGCTGGAGCGCGCCCCTGAACGTTTTCAGGAAGTCTTTATTTTAAAAGGCCGTGAAGATAAACGTCTGTTACCGCTGATTCACGCCCTTGAGTCTCAGGGCGTGGTTATCCAGTTGGCAAACCGCCAATATCTCGACGAGAAAAGCGACGGTGCCGTGCATCAGGGCATTATCGCCCGCGTGAAGCCAGGACGTCAGTATCAGGAAAACGATCTGCCGGATCTGATCGCTTCGCTCGATCAACCGTTCCTGCTGATCCTCGACGGTGTAACCGATCCGCACAACCTCGGCGCGTGCCTGCGTAGCGCGGACGCTGCTGGCGTTCACGCGGTGATTGTGCCGAAAGATCGCTCCGCACAGCTCAACGCTACGGCGAAAAAAGTAGCCTGCGGCGCGGCAGAAAGCGTTCCACTGATTCGGGTGACTAACCTTGCGCGCACCATGCGTATGTTGCAGGAAGAGAATATCTGGATCGTCGGTACGGCAGGCGAGGCGGATCATACACTCTATCAGAGCAAAATGACCGGACGCCTGGCGCTGGTGATGGGCGCGGAAGGTGAAGGTATGCGTCGCCTGACCCGTGAACATTGCGATGAGTTGATCAGCATCCCAATGGCAGGAAGTGTTTCTTCCCTGAACGTTTCGGTTGCAACCGGAATTTGCTTATTTGAAGCGGTTCGTCAGCGCAGCTAGTTCGTCTGAATTATGAAAAGCCATCCAGATTTGGATGGTTTTTTTTTGTCTATAGCTGGTAAGATAATTACGTACTGCAAATATTCATTTTATTAATATTTAAACTAAATCTATATGGAATAATATATGACATGGAATCCGTTGGCGCTGGCGACGGCGCTGCAAACTGTACCTGAACAAAATATTGATGTGACAAATAGCGAGAGCGCATTAATTATTAAAATGAATGATTATGGCGATTTGCAAATCAATATTCTTTTTACTTCCCGCCAAATGATTATCGAAACCTTTATTTGTCCGGTAAGTAGTATCAGCAATCCAGATGAATTTAATACCTTCTTATTAAGAAATCAGAAGATGATGCCGTTGTCATCGGTAGGAATCTCCAGCGTGCAACAGGAAGAGTATTACATTGTTTTCGGGGCGTTATCGCTTAAATCTTCTCTTGAAGATATCCTGCTTGAGATAACCTCGCTGGTAGATAACGCATTGGATCTGGCTGAAATTACAGAAGAATATTCACACTAATTACAAGGACGGGTATTTATGGGAATTTTAAAAAGTTTATTTACGCTGGGGAAATCGTTTATCTCCCAGGCGGAAGAATCCATTGAAGAAACCCAGGGCGTGCGCATGCTGGAACAGCATATTCGTGACGCTAAAGCTGAACTCGATAAAGCCGGAAAATCTCGCGTTGATCTGCTGGCGCGGGTGAAATTAAGTCACGATAAGCTGAAAGATTTACGTGAGCGCAAAGCCAGTCTGGAAGCCCGTGCGCTGGAAGCGTTAAGCAAGAACGTTAATCCGTCGTTGATTAACGAAGTTGCTGAAGAAATCGCGCGCCTTGAGAATCTCATTACCGCTGAAGAGCAAGTGTTGTCGAATCTGGAAGTCTCCCGTGATGGCGTGGAAAAAGCAGTTACAGCGACAGCGCAGCGTATCGCTCAGTTTGAGCAGCAAATGGAAGTCGTTAAAGCCACTGAAGCCATGCAGCGTGCACAACAGGCTGTAACAACCTCTACCGTTGGCGCATCTTCCAGCGTTTCGACAGCGGCAGAATCCTTAAAACGCCTGCAAACGCGTCAGGCCGAACGTCAGGCTCGCCTGGATGCTGCTGCACAGTTGGAAAAAGTCGCAGACGGTCGCGATCTTGATGAAAAGCTGGCGGAAGCCGGAATTGGCGGTAGCAATAAAAGTAGCGCCCAGGATGTATTAGCAAGACTGCAACGCCAACAGGGCGAGTAATTTTTTTGCCAGCCTCGCTAAAAGGCTGGCAACTATTTTAAGGATAAAATATGTCTGGTTTTTTCCAGCGTCTGTTTGGCAAGGATAATAAGCCTGCTATCGCTCGCGGTCCGCTGGGACTTCATCTCAATAGTGGCTTTACGCTCGACACGTTAGCGTTTCGTTTGCTGGAAGATGAATTGCTGATTGCGCTGCCGGGTGAGGAATTTACGGTAGCCGCTGTCAGCCACATCGATCTGGGCGGCGGTAGTCAGATTTTCCGCTACTACACTTCAGGCGATGAATTTCTGCAAATCAATACCACCGGCGGCGAAGATATTGATGACATTGATGATATCAAGCTCTTTGTCTATGAAGAGAGCTACGGTATCAGTAAAGAGAGTCACTGGCGCGAGGCGATCAACGCCAAAGTGATGGGGGCAATGATCTTAAACTGGCAGGAAAAACGCTGGCAGCGATTTTTTAACAGCGAAGAACCGGGAAATATCGAACCCGTCTACATGCTGGAAAAAGTAGAAAATCAAAACCATGCCAAATGGGAGGTCCATAATTTTACCATGGGCTACCAACGCCAAGTAACCGAAGATACTTACGAATATTTGCTGTTAAATGGTGAGGAATCTTTTAACGATCTCGGCGAGCCAGAGTGGTTATTTTCGCGCGCGTTGGGTGTCGATATCCCGCTGACATCACTTCATATTATTGGTTAATTACAAGGACGTTTACAATGCATATACTGGATTCACTTCTTGCCTTTAGTGCCTATTTTTTTATTGGCGTGGCTATGGTGATTATTTTTCTGTTTATCTACTCCAAAATTACACCGCACAACGAATGGCAATTAATCAAAAACAATAATACCGCGGCGTCACTGGCATTCAGCGGTACATTGTTGGGTTACGTGATCCCCTTATCCAGTGCGGCAATCAATGCGGTGAGTATTCCAGACTATTTCGCCTGGGGCGGGATTGCACTGGTGATTCAGTTACTCGTTTTTGCTGGTGTCAGACTTTATATGCCCGCATTAAGCGAAAAAATTATTAATCACAATACCGCAGCAGGAATGTTTATGGGAACCGCCGCACTGGCTGGTGGTATTTTTAACGCAGCTTGTATGACATGGTAATGGACGATCATGGCCAGAAAACGCAAATCAAGAAATAACAGTAAATTTGGTCACGGAGCGATCAGTCGCATTGGAAGACCGCATAATCCTTTTGAGCCGCGCCGCAATCGCTACGCACAAAAATACTTAACGTTGGTGCTAATGGGCGGTGCCGTTTTTTTAATAGTCAAAGGATGGAGTGAAAGTGGCGATGTCGATAACGACGGCGACGGAACGTTTTATTCGACAGTGCAGGATTGTATTGATGACGGTAATAATGCCGACATTTGCGCGCGTGGCTGGAACAACGCCAAAGCGGCATTTTATGCCGATGTTCCGAAGAATATGACTCAGCAGAATTGTCAGTCTAAGTACGAAAATTGCTACTACGACAATGTTGAACAGAGTTGGATCCCGGTCGTTTCTGGATTTTTGTTAAGCCGAGTTATTCGTAAAGATCGCGATGAGCCGTTCGTCTATAACAGCGGCGGATCCTCATTTGCTTCCCGCCCCGTCTGGCGCAACACTTCCGGTGATTACTCCTGGCGCTCCGGTTCTGGCAAAAAAGAGTCTTACTCTTCAGGCGGCTTTACCACCAAAAAAGCGTCAACCGTTTCGCGCGGCGGCTATGGTCGTTCTTCCAGCGCCCGTGGGCATTGGGGAGGCTAATCATGCTGAGACACAACGTTCCTGTGCGACGGGATCTGGACCAGATCGCCGCTAACAACGGTTTCGACTTTCATATCATCGACAATGAAATCTATTGGGACGAGAGTGGGGCTTACCGTTTTACTCTGCGCCAGATTGAAGAGCAGATCGAAAAACCGACTGCGGAACTGCATCAGATGTGCCTTGAGGTGGTGGATCGCGCGGTTAAAGACGAAGAGATCCTGACGCAACTGGCGATCCCGCCGTTGTACTGGGATGTGATCGCCGAAAGCTGGCGCGCACGCGATCCTTCGCTGTATGGCCGGATGGATTTTGCCTGGTGTGGCAATGCGCCGGTGAAGCTGCTGGAGTACAACGCCGATACGCCGACCTCGTTGTATGAGTCGGCTTATTTCCAGTGGTTGTGGCTGGAGGATGCCCGGCGCAGCGGCATTATTCCGCGTGATGCCGATCAGTACAATGCCATTCAGGAACGCCTGATTTCACGCTTTAGCGAGCTTTATAGCCGGGAGCCGTTTTATTTCTGCTGCTGTCAGGACACCGATGAAGACAGGACTACCGTGCTGTACTTGCAGGACTGCGCTCAGCAGGCAGGGCAGGAGTCGCGGTTTATCTACATTGAAGATCTCGGTTTGGGCGTCGGCGGTGTACTGACCGATCTTGATGATAATGTCATCCAGCGTGCATTTAAGCTGTATCCGCTGGAGTGGATGATGCGTGACGATAACGGTCCGCTGCTGTGCAAGCGTCGCGAGCAATGGGTGGAGCCGTTATGGAAAAGTATCTTGAGTAATAAAGGGCTAATGCCGCTGCTTTGGCGCTTCTTCCCTGGTCATCCTAACCTTCTTGCATCCTGGTTTGAGGGTGAAAAATCGCAGATTGCCGCTGGCGAAAGCTATGTGCGTAAACCGATCTACTCGCGCGAAGGCGGAAACGTCACCATTTTCGACGGTCAGAATAACGTCGTTGACCACGCTGATGGTGATTACGCCGATGAACCGATGATCTACCAGGCGTTTCAACCTCTGCCGCGATTTGGCGATAGCTACACACTCATCGGTAGCTGGATTGTCGATGATGAAGCGTGCGGAATGGGGATCCGTGAAGATAACACGCTGATCACCAAAGACACCTCTCGTTTCGTTCCGCATTACATTGCTGGCTAAGAATGTTTTAGCAATCTCTTTCTGTCAGGAATCCATGGCAGTGACCATACTAATGGTGACTGCCATTGATGGAGGGATACACAGTGCACTGGCAAACTCACACCGTTTTTAATCAACCTATACCATTAAATAACAGCAACTTATACCTGTCTGATGGCGCGCTCTGCGAAGCGGTAACGCGTGAAGGTGCCGGCTGGGATAGCGATTTTCTAGCCAGTATTGGTCAGCAGTTAGGAACGGCTGAATCCCTTGAACTGGGGCGGCTGGCGAATGTGAATCCGCCTGAATTATTGCGCTACGATGCGCAAGGACGCCGTCTGGACGATGTGCGTTTTCACCCCGCCTGGCACCTGCTGATGCAGGCGCTATGTACCAATCGGGTGCACAATCTTGCCTGGGAAGAAGACGCTCGCTCCGGCGCATTTGTGGCGCGCGCGGCGCGTTTTATGTTGCACGCACAGGTTGAGGCAGGGTCGTTATGTCCGATAACCATGACCTTTGCCGCCACGCCATTGCTGTTACAGATGTTACCCGCGCCGTTTCAGGACTGGACCACGCCGCTGCTGAGCGATCGCTACGATTCTCACTTATTGCCAGGTGGGCAAAAACGCGGTTTGTTGATTGGCATGGGAATGACGGAAAAGCAGGGCGGTTCCGATGTCATGAGCAACACCACCCGCGCAGAGCGCCTGGAAGATGGCTCTTATCGGCTGGTGGGGCATAAATGGTTTTTCTCGGTGCCGCAAAGCGATGCGCATCTGGTGCTGGCGCAGACTACGGGCGGTTTGTCCTGCTTTTTTGTGCCGCGCTTTTTGCCTGACGGGCAACGCAACGCGATTCGCCTCGAGCGGCTGAAAGATAAGCTGGGTAATCGCTCTAACGCCAGCTGCGAAGTGGAGTTTCAGGATGCCATTGGCTGGTTGTTGGGGCAGGAAGGGGAAGGAATTCGTCTGATCCTGAAAATGGGTGGGATGACGCGTTTTGATTGCGCCCTGGGTAGCCATGCCATGATGCGCCGTGCATTTTCGCTGGCGATTTATCATGCACATCAACGCCATGTTTTTGGTAATCCATTGATCCAACAGCCCCTTATGCGTCATGTCTTAAGTCGCATGGCACTTCAGCTTGAAGGGCAAACGGCGTTGCTGTTTCGTCTTGCGCGAGCGTGGGACCGGCGTGCCGATGCCAAAGAAGCCCTGTGGGCGCGTTTATTTACGCCTGCGGCAAAATTTGTGATCTGCAAAAGAGGTATGCCGTTTGTGGCCGAAGCGATGGAGGTGCTGGGCGGCATTGGTTATTGCGAGGAGAGCGAGCTGCCGCGGCTTTACCGGGAGATGCCGGTAAACAGTATTTGGGAAGGTTCCGGCAATATTATGTGCCTGGATGTGCTGCGCGTTCTCAATAAGCAAGCGGGCGTATACGACTTATTGTCGGAAGCGTTTGTGGAAGTGAAAGGGCAGGATCGCTATTTTGATCGCGCGGTTCGTCGTTTACAGCAGCAGCTGCGTAAGCCAGCTGAAGAACTGAGGCGAGAGATTACTCATCAGCTATTCCTGCTGGGCTGCGGTGCGCAAATGTTGAAATATGCTTCTCCGCCAATGGCGCAGGCGTGGTGTCAGGTGATGTTAGATACGCGCGGCGGCGTACGGTTGTCAGAGCAGATCCAGAATGATTTATTGCTGCGGGCGACGGGGGGAGTGTGTGTGTAAGCGTATACGACTGATGCGACGCTGGTTTCGATTAACTAAATGAAATATGTGAAAATTGTAGGCCGGACAAGGCGCTCGCGCCGCATCCGGCATTGTTCATTTGCTGTAGATGACACTCATGCATACAGTATCGCCTGTACGCGCCAGTTATCAGGCTGCTGGTCTTCGTACATGGTAATAATGCGGTACCATGACGCACCTTGTTCATCGGCCTTTAACGCCACGATACGTTCCACGTCCTGCGGATCCCCTGAAATATTGCTAACTGAGATCTGACCTATTTCATTCAGGCCCGTCACGCAGTCAGCACTGGCGAATTCTGCAGACTGTGCCGTGGCGCTCGCAGGATAAGTCACTAATTGCAGCGAGGGTGAGGCAAGTAATTGTTTCATCGTCAGCTCCATTTTTCGTTTCCCCACATGTTGCAGGGCATTCCATCGCGGTAATAAACGCCCAGGCTTCCAGCCGGTAATTTATTGTGCACAGGTAAACGCATAGGGACGCAAAGCAATGTAAAGCTGACTATGTAAGTTGTCTGATTTATTTACGGTACAAAATGGCTTGTGAATACCACTGTCCTGTCACGATGGTTTCGTCCACCATGACGACAACGTAATAATCAGCTTTTGCAGCGACAGCTTTCGCTCTGATTTCTGCTAATGCGTCATCCGGAGAACCCCGAACCATCGTGCTTACGCTGCCTATTCGCTGTAACCCTTGCGTCTGGTCGCGGCGAATCTCTTGCGGATGGTCCGTTACTGGCGGTGCTGGCTGTGGCGTACCTTGCAGTGCGCTACAGGCACTTAACATCAACACCAATAATAAACTGGCAAACCGGTAAATAACGCTATTACGTTTCCTGCTAACCATAGTGTAGTGCCTTATTAATTTAACTTTGGGGGAATGTTCCCGAATTGTTACCTGGTACGCGATTTTCGAATGAAAACGTGACGAAAGCGTAACCCACATCTCAACATTATGAACTAATACCGCCAGCAGAAACTTGTGCTAAGGATTTCTTCATGTCATACCAGACAAAAAGGAGAGACAGATGATTGAAATAGAATCACGCGAGCTGGCAGATATTCCCGTTCTTCATGCTTATCCTGTCGGGCAAAAAGATACCCCGTTACCGTGCGTAATTTTTTATCACGGCTTTACTTCATCCAGTCTGGTGTATAGCTATTTTGCCGTTGCGCTGGCGCAGGCTGGTTTGCGAGTGATCATGCCGGATGCGCCCGATCACGGTAGCCGTTTTAGTGGTGACGCAGCGCGGCGGTTAAATCAATTCTGGCAAATCTTGCTACAAAGTATGCAGGAATTCACTACTTTACGTGCGGCAATAGCCGAAGAAAACTGGCTGCTTGATGACCGTCTGGCAGTCGGTGGTGCGTCGATGGGCGCGATGACGGCACTGGGGATTACCGCTCGCCACCCCACGGTGAGATGTACCGCCAGCATGATGGGATCGGGCTATTTTACATCACTCGCCCGTTCACTGTTTCCACCGCTGATACCTGAAACGACAGCACAGCAGAATGAATTCAATAACATTGTCGCGCCGCTGGCAGAGTGGGAAGCGACAAACCACCTGGAACAACTTAGTGACAGACCTCTACTGCTGTGGCATGGCCTCGACGATGACGTTGTGCCTGCCGACGAATCACTACGTTTGCAGCAGGCCTTAAGCGAGACGGGACGGGATAAACTGCTAACCTGTTCATGGCAGCCAGGCGTGCGTCACCGCATTACGCCTGAGGCGTTAGATGCTGCAGTGACATTTTTCCGCCAGCATCTTTAAACACGCAGAATGCTGACCCCTTGCGCTTCCAGTTGTTGCAGGATTTCCGGGTTAGCATTTTTGCCGGTGATCAGCATATCAATTTGATCGGCACGGCTAAAAAGCATTCCCGCGCGTTCGCCAATCTTACTGCTATCAACCAGTACCACCAGTTTCCCTACCACGCTCAGCATCTTCTGCTCTGCCATTGCCGTCAGCATATCGGTTTTATACAACCCTTCTGCTGTCAGTCCTTTGCCGCTGGTAAACATCCAGTGCCCGGCATAGAGACTGTTTTCGCTGCCCTGCGGGCTTAAAGTGATGGACTGACTTTTGTTGTACTGTCCGCCCATAATGATCACGCTGTCATGTTCTTGATCGATCAGGTAATTTGCCAGCGGTAGATAATTAGTGATGATTTGCACTGGCTTGCCACACATTTCCCGCCCAAGCAGAAACGCGGTGGAGCCGCAGTTGATGACTACGCTTTCGCCCGGATTAACCAGCTGCGAGGCCGCTTTAGCGATACGTACTTTTTCATCGTGATTCTGCGCCTGATGCAGATTCATCGGCGTCCAGCGCGGGCGCTGTTGGGTAATAGCTTCTGCGCCATTGCGCACTTTTTTCAGTTTGCCGCTTTCGTCAAGTTTATTGATATCGCGTCGCGCAGTGGCAGGCGAAATTCCCAGACGCTCAACGACTTTCTCAACGGTCACAAAGCCCAATTGTGCGAGCATTTCCAGGAGGATTTGATGTCTTTGTGCTTCAGTCATGAGCTATTCCGATAAAATTTGATTTTTTTAGATGATATTTGAAATAGCCAGGAAATACTACGCCGGATAGCGCGAACTTCTCCACGCTATCCGGTATAAACGACAGATTACAGGAATGACTTGAACGGCAGATCCGGTTCAATAGTGAAGCAATCATCGAAACCGCGCGGATAGTGGTACTCGAAGTTGTCTTTATCCAGCGGCCAGGTAAATTTGCCGCCAACCTGCCAGATAAACGGCTTGAAGCCATACTTCAGACGATCTTTTTTCATCTCCCACAGCACGCGGATCTCTTGCGGATCGGCCTGGAAGTTTGACCAGATGTCGTGGTGGAACGGGATAACCACTTTCGCATTCAGGGCTTCACCCATACGCAGCATATCGGCGCTGGTCATTTTGTCGGTAATACCGCGCGGGTTCTCACCATACGATCCTAACGCCACATCGATCTGATGTTCGTTACCGTGCTTCGCATAATAGTTGGAGTAGTGGGAATCGCCACTGTGATATAGGGAACCGCCAGGGGTTTTGAACAGGTAGTTTACTGCGCGATCGTCCATGCCATCTGGCAGTACGCCAGCCGCTTTTTGATCGGCAGGCAGGGTGATCAGTGCAGTACGGTCGAAAGCGTCAAGCGCATGAATTTCAATGTCTTTCACTTTTACTACATCGCCCGGTTTGACCACGATGCAACGCTCTTTCGGTACGCCCCAGCCAATCCACAAATCCACACAGGTTTTCGGTCCAATGAACGGTACGTCATCAGCACAGTTCTGCATCACGGCAGCAGCAACGTTAACGTCGATATGATCGTTGTGATCGTGAGTCGCCAGTACCGCGTCGATCTGGCGAATCGCAAACGGATCAAGAACAAACGGGGTGGTGCGCAGGTTTGGCTGCAGTTTTTTCACGCCAGCCATGCGCTGCATCTGGTGACCCTGTTTCATTAACGGGTTACCGTGACTTTGTTTGCCAGTGCCGCACCAGAAATCAACGCAAACGTTGGTGCCACCTTCCGATTTCAACCAGATCCCGGTGCAGCCAAGCCACCACATCGCAAATGTGCCTGGAGCGACCTGTTCTTGTTCAATTTCTTCATTCAACCAGCTACCCCACTCCGGGAAAGTGCTCAGGATCCAGGATTCACGGGTGATACTTTTCACTTTACTCATCGCCATTTACCTTCATGATTGTTCAATTCGAATCAATGTGTGATTGGTTTTGATTAATCCTGACACTATTTTTTCAGGAAGGCAATGACCATTTTTTGACTTTTTGCCAGGGAAGTGGTTGTTGATTTTGAGTGTGGAAAGATTTAATGGAATGTGTAATTCAATTAACTAAATGAATTTAAATGAATAGTTGTTTCGTTGTGTGAATCCCATTCTATCCATGTGGAATTATTTGCGGGTCGCGTCACATTTAATCATAAATAATCTTGTTGTGATTACTTTTGAAAATTAGAGTGAGTGCACAACATTCCGGGTGTGTGGAATACCCGGTTACCTCTTCTTCAGGAGATCGTTATGGAGATCCTCTACAACATCTTTACCGTGTTTTTTAACCAGGTCATGACCAATGCCCCGTTGTTGCTGGGTATTGTGACCTGTCTGGGCTACATCCTACTGCGCAAAAGTGTCAGCGTTATTATTAAAGGCACGATTAAAACCATAATTGGTTTCATGTTGTTGCAGGCAGGGTCCGGCATCCTCACCAGCACCTTCAAACCGGTGGTGGCGAAAATGTCCGAAGTCTACGGCATTAACGGCGCAATTTCCGATACTTACGCGTCGATGATGGCAACCATCGACCGCATGGGCGATGCCTATAGCTGGGTAGGTTACGCGGTGTTGTTAGCGCTGGCGCTGAACATCTGTTACGTGCTGCTGCGTCGCATTACCGGTATTCGTACCATCATGCTGACTGGTCATATCATGTTCCAGCAGGCGGGGCTGATTGCCGTTACGTTGTTTATTTTCGGCTACTCCATGTGGACAACCATTATCTGCACGGCGATTCTGGTTTCGCTCTACTGGGGCATTACCTCCAACATGATGTACAAGCCGACTCAGGAAGTGACGGACGGCTGCGGTTTCTCCATCGGTCACCAGCAACAGTTTGCATCATGGATTGCCTATAAAGTTGCGCCGTTCCTCGGCAAAAAAGAGGAAAGCGTTGAAGACCTCAAACTGCCAGGCTGGCTGAATATTTTCCACGACAACATCGTCTCCACGGCGATTGTGATGACCATCTTCTTTGGTGCCATTCTGCTCTCCTTCGGTATCGACACCGTGCAGGCGATGGCAGGCAAAGTGAACTGGACGGTGTACATCCTGCAAACTGGTTTCTCCTTCGCGGTGGCGATCTTCATCATCACTCAGGGCGTGCGCATGTTTGTGGCGGAACTCTCTGAAGCATTTAACGGTATCTCCCAGCGCCTGATCCCTGGTGCGGTTCTGGCGATTGACTGTGCGGCTATCTATAGCTTCGCGCCGAACGCCGTGGTTTGGGGCTTTATGTGGGGCACCATCGGTCAGCTGATTGCGGTTGGCATCCTGGTCGCCTGCGGTTCCTCGATCCTGATTATTCCCGGCTTTATCCCGATGTTCTTCTCCAACGCCACCATCGGCGTGTTCGCTAACCACTTCGGCGGCTGGCGTGCGGCGCTGAAGATATGTCTGGTGATGGGGATGATTGAAATCTTTGGCTGCGTCTGGGCGGTGAAACTCACCGGTATGAGCGCCTGGATGGGCATGGCGGACTGGTCGATTCTGGCACCGCCGATGATGCAGGGCTTCTTCTCCATCGGTATCGCCTTTATGGCCGTCATCATTGTAATTGCACTGGCTTATATGTTCTTCGCTGGCCGCGCACTGCGCGCAGAAGAAGATGCAGAAAAACAACTGGCAGAACAGTCTGCTTAATAAGGAGTTTTGATTATGACCGTACGTATTCTGGCTGTGTGTGGCAACGGACAAGGCAGTTCCATGATCATGAAGATGAAAGTGGACCAGTTTTTAACCCAATCAAACATTGACCACACGGTAAATAGCTGCGCGGTTGGCGAATACAAAAGCGAGTTGAGCGGCGCGGATATCATCATCGCTTCTACGCACATTGCGGGCGAAATCACCGTGACCGGCAACAAATACGTGGTTGGCGTGCGCAACATGCTCTCTCCTGCCGACTTTGGCCCGAAACTGCTGGAAGTGATCAAAGCGCATTTCCCGCAGGATGTGAAGTAAGGACGCGCCATGAAATTACGTGATTCGCTGGCGGAGAATAAATCCATCCGCCTGCAGGCTGAAGCTGAGACATGGCAGGACGCAGTAAAAATCGGCGTTGACCTGCTGGTGGCGGCGGATGTTGTCGAGCCGCGTTACTACCAGGCGATTCTGGATGCGGTTGAACAGCACGGTCCGTACTTTGTGCTCGCACCAGGCCTGGC
Organism: Escherichia sp. MOD1-EC5990; assembly: GCF_002965285.1. Classification (NCBI taxonomy): domain Bacteria; kingdom Pseudomonadati; phylum Pseudomonadota; class Gammaproteobacteria; order Enterobacterales; family Enterobacteriaceae; genus Escherichia; species Escherichia sp. MOD1-EC5990. Next base: position 199,146 of record NZ_PTRV01000009.1, read on the forward strand.
AATGCCGCACGGTCGCCCGGAAGAGGGCGTTAAGAAAACCGGTTTTGCGCTGGTGACGCTGAAAAAGCCGCTGGAGTTCAACCACGAAGATAACGACCCGGTGGATATCCTCATCACCATGGCGGCGGTCGATGCCAACACGCACCAGGAAGTGGGCATCATGCAGATCGTCAACCTGTTTGAAGATGAAGAAAATTTCGACCGTTTACGTGCCTGCCGTACCGAGCAGGAAGTACTGGATCTCATTGACCGCACCAACGCGGCAGCTTAAGAAGGAATTGAAGATGTCATTACCGATGTTGCAAGTCGCGCTGGACAACCAGACTATGGATAGCGCCTACGAAACCACTCGCCTGATTGCCGAAGAAGTCGACATTATCGAAGTGGGTACCATTCTGTGCGTGGGCGAAGGCGTGCGTGCGGTTCGTGACCTGAAAGCGCTCTACCCGCACAAAATCGTACTGGCAGACGCTAAAATTGCTGATGCGGGCAAAATCCTTTCGCGTATGTGCTTCGAAGCCAACGCTGACTGGGTGACGGTAATTTGCTGTGCGGATATCAACACCGCCAAAGGCGCGCTGGACGTAGCAAAAGAGTTTAACGGCGACGTGCAGATCGAATTGACCGGCTACTGGACCTGGGAACAGGCGCAGCAGTGGCGTGACGCAGGCATTCAGCAGGTGGTTTATCACCGCAGCCGTGACGCGCAGGCCGCAGGCGTAGCGTGGGGCGAAGCGGACATTACCGCGATCAAACGTCTTTCCGATATGGGCTTCAAAGTCACCGTCACCGGTGGCCTGGCGCTGGAAGATCTGCCGCTGTTCAAAGGTATTCCGATTCATGTGTTTATCGCCGGTCGCAGCATCCGTGATGCCGCTTCTCCGGTTGAAGCCGCGCGTCAGTTCAAACGTTCCATCGCCGAACTGTGGGGCTAAGGAGCGGATATGTTGTCCAAACAAATCCCGCTTGGCATCTATGAAAAAGCGCTCCCCGCCGGGGAGTGCTGGCTGGAACGCCTGCGACTGGCAAAAACGTTGGGCTTCGATTTTGTCGAGATGTCGGTAGATGAAACTGACGAGCGCCTGTCGCGCCTCGACTGGAGCCGCGAGCAGCGTCTGGCGCTGGTGAATGCGATTGTTGAAACCGGCGTGCGCGTGCCGTCCATGTGCCTTTCTGCTCATCGTCGTTTCCCGCTGGGCAGTGAAGATGACGCGGTGCGGGCGCAGGGGCTGGAGATTATGCGTAAAGCTATCCAGTTCGCCCAGGACGTCGGCATTCGCGTGATCCAGCTGGCGGGCTATGACGTTTACTATCAGGAAGCCAATAACGAAACGCGTCGTCGTTTCCGTGACGGCCTGAAAGAGAGCGTTGAGATGGCGAGCCGCGCGCAGGTGACGCTGGCGATGGAGATCATGGATTATCCGTTGATGAACTCCATCAGCAAGGCGCTGGGTTACGCGCACTATCTCAACAACCCGTGGTTCCAGCTCTACCCGGATATCGGCAACCTGTCGGCGTGGGACAACGATGTGCAGATGGAGTTGCAGGCCGGAATCGGGCATATCGTCGCGGTACATGTGAAAGACACCAAACCTGGCGTCTTCAAAAACGTGCCGTTTGGCGAAGGTGTAGTGGATTTCGAACGTTGTTTCGAAACGCTCAAACAGAGTGGCTATTGCGGGCCGTACCTGATTGAGATGTGGAGCGAAACGGCGGAAGACCCGGCGGCAGAAGTGGCGAAAGCGCGTGATTGGGTGAAAGCGCGCATGGCGAAAGCGGGCATGGTGGAGGCGGCATAATGCAAAAGCTAAAACAGCAGGTATTTGAAGCCAACATGGATCTGCCGCGCTATGGGCTGGTGACCTTTACCTGGGGCAACGTCAGCGCTATCGACCGCGAACGCGGGCTGGTGGTGATCAAGCCCAGCGGCGTCGCCTACGAAACCATGAAAGCAGACGATATGGTGGTGGTCGATATGAGCGGTAAGGTGGTGGAAGGGGAGTATCGCCCATCTTCCGACACCGCGACGCATCTTGAACTCTACCGTCGTTATCCGTCGCTTGGCGGCATTGTCCATACCCACTCCACTCATGCTACCGCATGGGCGCAGGCGGGGCTGGCGATCCCGGCGTTAGGCACCACGCACGCTGACTACTTCTTTGGTGACATCCCGTGTACGCGTGGATTAAGCGAAGAAGAGGTGCAGGGTGAGTATGAACTGAACACTGGCAAAGTGATTATCGAAACGCTGGGCAACGCCGAGCCGCTGCATACGCCGGGAATTGTGGTGTATCAGCACGGACCGTTCGCCTGGGGGAAAGATGCCCACGACGCGGTGCATAACGCGGTAGTGATGGAAGAAGTGGCGAAAATGGCGTGGATTGCGCGCAGTATTAATCCACAACTCAATCACATCGACAGCTTCCTCATGAATAAACACTTCATGCGTAAGCACGGTCCTAACGCCTATTACGGGCAGAAGTAAGCAGTGCGCCCCGGAATTATTACCTCCTGCGGGATGTAATTGGTCTGATTCCGGGGCCGCTTCAGTTAAAAAATCGTATAAACAACAGGTGTTTTTATGGCTATCAATGGATTGTTTGTCAGAACGGATCCGCAACGTCGCCGCTATGGCGTTGCGTTACTTGTGGGTGTACTTTCAGGAATTATTTCAGCATTTGTTAAATGGGGAGCGGAAGTCCCCTTGCCACCGCGCACATTTTCCGGTGGTCGCGATGAATTTAACCCGCCGTATATCTTTCTACGAGATTATTTAGGTATCGACCCAACCCAAACTGTGTACACATTCTCGGAACATATTATCAACCCGGTGATGGTGACGCATATCATCTTCTCACTGGTTTTTGCGATAGGGTATTGTGTTGTCGCGGAAATTTTTCCGAAAGTGAAATTATGGCAGGGGATATTAGCAGGGCTTATTGTGACAGTGGCAGTCCACGGTATATTTTGCCCGGCGCTGAATTTAACGCCGCCGCTCACTCAATTGCCTTTTGACGAATATGCGTCTGAAATCCTGGGGCATATTTTCTGGTTTTGGATAATAGAGATTATGCGCCGCGACTTACGTAATCGCATTACTCATGAGCCAGATCCGGAAGTCGCAATTCGGTGAATAACCGTATAAAAAAGCCCCCTGCGAAGGGGGCAAAGCAAACTATGGCAATGTTTCGTTGGTTATACCTGGTGCTAGCGATAAATATCCGCGCTGGCGTGCATATTGCCGTTACTCCCCGGTTCCCGCATCAGAATTACGTGGTAGTACGTTGCGCCCTGCGCATCTGTCTCTTCATTTAATGCCTGACGTGCTTCGCTTTCAGTGGCGAAATTATGATTGATATAAATCACGCCTAAGCTCTGTACGTCGTCCATATTTCTGGCCTGGTGGTTATTAATTTCAATGGCTGCCCATGTATTTGCACTTAGCAAAAGCACAGCCAGAAGGGCTAAAACTCGACTGAACATAGATACCTCCTCGACGGCTGACTTTGTGTGCTCTCCTCTGTGATGATCTTCTGATTTAATTTTAATCAATGATAAAGAAGTTGATGGTGACCATTTCTGATGCAGTTGTTCAAAAAAACACCATGATGAAGTGTGATGAACTCCAAATCAGCGGTTTAGAGGTTAATTGCGAAAGGGGAGATTTATTTCGGCTCTGCCCTTGAGTTTAGCGGGGCATACAAGTACTATAACGCGTCATTTTTCAGCCGACCTTTAACACGTTCCTTGCCTCCCCGGGATTCGGCTGACCCAGACAGGAGGCTGAATAATCCGTAAGGAGCAATTCGATGCGTCATTACGAAATCGTTTTTATGGTCCATCCTGACCAGAGCGAACAGGTTCCGGGCATGATCGAGCGCTACACTGCTGCCATCACTGGTGCAGAAGGCAAGATCCACCGTCTGGAAGACTGGGGCCGCCGTCAGCTGGCTTACCCGATCAACAAACTGCACAAAGCACACTACGTTCTGATGAACGTTGAAGCTCCGCAGGAAGTGATCGATGAGCTGGAAACTACCTTCCGCTTCAACGATGCCGTTATCCGCAGCATGGTTATGCGTACCAAGCACGCTGTTACCGAAGCATCTCCGATGGTTAAAGCGAAAGACGAGCGCCGTGAGCGTCGCGATGATTTCGCAAACGAAACCGCTGATGATGCTGAAGCTGGGGATTCTGAAGAGTAATTTCTGATGACCAACCGTCTGGTGTTGTCCGGCACCGTGTGCAGGACTCCCCTTCGAAAGGTCAGTCCATCAGGAATTCCTCACTGCCAGTTCGTGCTTGAGCATCGTTCTGTGCAGGAGGAAGCCGGTTTTCACCGGCAGGCGTGGTGCCAAATGCCCGTTATTGTTAGCGGACACGAAAACCAGGCCATTACTCACAGTATAACGGTCGGCAGTCGCATAACCGTTCAGGGGTTCATTTCATGCCACAAGGCAAAGAACGGACTGAGCAAAATGGTTTTGCATGCCGAGCAGATTGAATTGATAGATTCTGGAGACTAGCCATATGGCACGTTATTTCCGTCGTCGCAAGTTCTGCCGTTTCACCGCGGAAGGCGTTCAAGAGATCGACTATAAAGATATCGCTACGCTGAAAAACTACATCACCGAAAGCGGTAAGATTGTCCCAAGCCGTATCACCGGTACCCGTGCAAAATACCAGCGTCAGCTGGCTCGCGCTATCAAACGCGCTCGCTACCTGTCCCTGCTGCCGTACACTGATCGCCATCAGTAATCGGTCACGGTCCATTAATACGACTTTGAGAGGATAAGGTAATGCAAGTTATTCTGCTTGATAAAGTAGCAAACCTGGGTAGCCTGGGTGATCAGGTAAACGTTAAAGCGGGCTATGCTCGTAACTTCCTGGTACCGCAGGGTAAAGCTGTTCCAGCTACCAAGAAAAACATTGAATTCTTCGAAGCACGTCGCGCTGAACTGGAAGCTAAACTGGCTGAAGTTCTGGCAGCTGCTAATGCTCGCGCTGAGAAAATCAATGCACTGGAAACTGTTACCATCGCGTCTAAAGCTGGCGACGAAGGTAAACTGTTCGGTTCCATCGGTACTCGCGACATCGCTGACGCTGTAACTGCAGCTGGCGTTGAAGTGGCTAAGAGCGAAGTTCGTCTGCCGAACGGCGTTCTGCGTACCACTGGCGAACACGAAGTGAGCTTCCAGGTTCACAGCGAAGTATTCGCGAAAGTGATCGTAAACGTAGTAGCTGAATAATTCGTTATTCAACGAGACGTAAAAACGCCGACCATTGGTCGGCGTTTTGCTTTCTATTTTTCGTCAGGTATTAGTTTCGCAAGTAGATCCATTCACCATTCTCTTGTGTCCATAAGTCAGGATGGTTTGCTGGCGTTAGATGCATACGATCACTCCTTATGTCTCGGTCCTGCGGCACTCGCTCGAAACCTAAACCCGAGTAGATTGCTGCTGAATTTGATAAGGAACGTAGACCAATTTTCAAATCATGGGGTAAATCAGAATACGCGTTTAGCAATGCAGCAATGATGAATCCGAGGGCATTAGAAACGCCTGTAACAGTGCGAAGTTGGTCGATATAAAGATCGATTGTTGGTAGTTCAGATGACCAGCAATTAGGCATTTGGGCAGGAAGGGTTACAACGTATCCTATCGTTTGGCCGGTATAGTCTGGAGTACTATAACCAGGTCCCAAAACAACCTCGTGTATTGTGTATTTACTGTTGGGTTCGAAGGATTCGACATCTTGCAATAAATATTTCAGTTCTGCGGTTAACCTCGCACCCGCGTAAGCTTTATTGTATTTCTGGGCGTGAATATTATCTAATGTAGCTTCATGGTTCCATCCAAAAGAATTATCACCATTCATTGTTACTCCATCGTAAGCATTACACTTCGTTGCTAACTTATTGAATGCTTGCCAGTCAGAGAGATCTAGTTTGTGGATCTCAACAGTACGTCTGCCATCGCAATTATGATCTCTTCCACGATTTGGCAGTAATGTAGCACGTGCATATTGATGAAATTTTAATTTTACTGGTTTGTCGGTGGACGAAAAATGGGGTGAATATGCAGGAAATGAATAAATAGTCGTTGGTAATGTCATTGTAATGTTACCTGTTTAATGTTTTTATAAATATCGCAGCTGATGTTCACAGAAAAAGAATCGATATTAATAAAAATAAGTTTGTTTTCTGAAGTAGTGAAAATAGCGGATGGTGAAAGATATTAATATCAAAAATCGCTCATTATGGATATAACGATGCCCCCGGGGAGAAAATGACTTCCACGCCTTCCACCATACATTCTTGTTGTGCGGTATGTAATTATTCTACGCTGTTGGTATCGGTGCGTTTGTTAATCATCTGGTTAACCAGCCACAAAAAGCCATTGAGAAAATTATTGATTTTACATGGGATTATTCTATTGCTAACCCTTGGTTTTTAAAAATTGTGCATAGTGAAAATCAAAGTAAAGGTGTGCATTATGCAAAATCACAGCGTCTCTTAGAAATTAACCATGCGCACTTGCAGTTAATGGAATCCTTATTGGATGAAGGGAAGAAATACAATATTTTTAAGCCAGGTATCGACCCATTGCAGGTGAATATTAATATTGCTGCGCTTGGGGGATATTATTTGATCAACCAGCATACGCTTGGCCTGGTTTATCTGGTGCGCCGTAAAACCCCGTCCTTCAGGGCGGGGATATACGGCGCGGTTTTCCACCTAACCAGGTGTTTGCTGTTGTTCAATGTATTGACGGATGGCGGATATTGGCGCACCTCCGCAGCTACTGGCAAAATAGCCAGGACTCCACAAAACGCCTTTGTAGTAATACCTGACTGCAATATCTGGTCGATCTCGTCGCAGTAACCTACCCGATACGCCTTTGAGGCTGTTTACCAGACTGGATATCGCCAGTT